>NZ_JALAMR010000017.1:0-90926 GCF_026790125.1 Bacillus sp. N12A5
CCCCAATGCTGCTCCAAGGCGGTAAATGATATCCCTAAGCTGGGAAGCTCTCACCTTTTCTTCCCTCTCTGAAAACCGTAAATATCATTCATGTCCTTTTCTTCACATGTATTCAATTCAAATAAAAAAACACACCCATCCCTCTAAAAGGGACGAATGTGTTTATATCCGTGGTTCCACCCAAATTCCCGACAAACGCTATGTTGCCGGCTCGGTGCTGTAACGCAGCATGACGGTATCGGATACTTGATTTCCCCGATACGGCTCAAAGGCGGTAAGCTGCTTTCCCTGCGTTAGGAAGATCTCAGCTGTCCTTCCCTCTCTGGAAACCGTAAAAAGCATCTCATGTCCTTATCAGTGCCTGTTGTTTCAATAATTTTTTATATCTTACTATATATTCCCACAAAGCGCAATCTGTGATTTACATTTTTTCTGACGCGGCAGTCCCGTTATGAACGGACAGAAATAGCCATACAAGCAATGCGGAGAGGCTGTACGCCGCTCCCATCATCAAAAACGTAAACCCGGCTCCGGTGTACCAAGTGGCGGACAGATGAATGATCACTCCGGAAACCGCTACGCCGACCAAGGCTCCGATTTGCCGGTTAGCATTCAAGGCCGCACCCGCGATATTCGCATGCTTTGGTCCGGCAGCCTGCATGATCACAGTTGTCATGGCAGGAACCGCAATACCGGTGCCAAGGTTCATGACAGACATCAAAACCGCCAGCTGCCAATATGGAAAATCTGGAGAAACCAGAACAAATAATAGCAGTGCAATAATACAGCTGACCGCCATTGACATAAACATAAGCTGTCCTGCTTCAAACCGGTTCGCCAGACGGGCAAACAGCAGATTTCCGATCACGAATACTGCCATCATCGGCAGCAGCTCAACGCCAGCCATAAAGGAGCTTGCGCCTCTTGCTTCCTGCAAAAAAAGGCTCAGCATAAACATGCCGCCGAAAAGGGCGAAGTTCAACAGAAACCCGATGAATTGAGCAGCTGAAAAACGGCCATTTTTTAATAAAGATGCCGGCAGAATGGGTGTTTCCGCAGAGAATTCCCGCAGCAAAAACAGCACAAATGCCAAAATTGCGCCCGCGAATGCTCCGAGAATCACAGACGAGCGCCAGCCTGCAGAAGGTCCCTGTATCAATGCAAAGGAAAGAAAACCGAGAGCCGCCATTCCAAGCAGATGCCCCGTGATATTTATGCGGCTGCTTTTTCCCGGTACGCGGTCGAGTATTTGGTAAGCTAAAATGATCGCAGCAGCCCCTAACGGCACATTGATCAGAAAAATACTCTGCCAGCCCGCCAACTGCACCAGCACACCCCCAATAAAAGGCCCAAGGCCTGAAGCCGTGGAAACAAGTGCGGCCCACAGTCCAAACATTCGCGTGCGCACCCGCTCATCAGGGTAAGAGGCAGCCAAAAGGCTGAGTGAGCTTGGCATAAACAAAGCCGCACCTATTCCCTGTATGAGGCGTCCGGCAATCAGCATCTCGCCATTGATCGATACAGCACAAAGACAGGAGGCCAGAACAAAAACGGCTAAGCCCAATATATATATTGCCTTCGAGCCGAAACGGTCAGCCAAGGCTCCGCCCGCCAGCAAAAGCGACGCAAACGTAAGGATGTATCCGTCCACAACCCACGTCACACCTGAAAGTGACATCGAAAGAGCGTTTTGCATATCAGCCATCGCCACATTTACAACGGTTACATCAAGAGTAGCCATGAGAAAACCAAGAGCGAGCACGATTAGCACAGACATGCTTGTTGATGATTCAGAAGATTTTTGCAGATGCCCGCTGTGCTTCATTGGAATTGCCCCTTCAATTGCCCGTTTACCCAATCATCTATTTTTTCAAGATCATACAATTCCCCAACTCTGTCCATGACATGCTGTAAAGATTCTTCTCTCATGAGATTGGCCCATTTCTCCTCGATTTCCCCCATGACTGTCTCCAGCACACAGTGACTTTCACCCTCGAATACGGATTGCAGCAGGCCTTTCCCCTGATACATCGTACCTCTGCCCTCGACCGCTTGATAAACATCATAGAGCGTCATGTCCGTCAAAGGCTTCGCAAGGGTAAAACCGCCCTTCGTCCCCGGGATGGATTCTGCCAGGCCGGCTTGAACCAAAGTCCTCATCAGCTTCTTCAAATAAGACGGAGACACGCGCAAACGCTGGCTGATGGCCTCTGACGTTAAAGAAGCCTGTACGGGCAGCCGTGACAGTAACAGCAGCACGGAAACCGCCTGCTCCATCCCTGATTTCATTTTCATCATATTCACTCCTGTTTCATTATAGATAACTATTATCCACAATAGATCCATTAGCAGCTTTTGTCAATAAAAAAAGCAAAAGAAACGGATCATTTCTTTTGCTTCGTATGGTTAACAAATCTGCTTCAGTTCTTCTATGTATTGAAGCGCTTCGTCATATTCTTCATTTGTATATTTTTGCTTGCTTTTGATTGTAAAGACTTTTTCTTTCTTCTCTTCGGCCTCAAGCCCGTCAAAGTAAAGGATCGTGGAGACCAGTTCTAAAAACCGTGATGAACGGCTGTTTACACTGTCGATATAATCTTTGATATCCGGCATATCCAGATCAGCATGGTCTAAAAACGCAGAGCCTGTCTCAGTCAGCGAATAACGGTATTGAAAGTAGCCGCCTTTTTTTTCCTTCACCTCATGCAGAAATCCAAGGTTGCACAGCTCTTCAATTTGGAGCGTCAGTTCCTCTGAATACGGTCCGTAAAAGTGAAAATCATATTTCTCATAGAAAGGAAACTGCATTTTCTTTGCGATATAAATCATTTTCTGCAGCTTCTTTCGCCCGATGATTTCTCCAGAATCCGAGAACACCTTCATCAGTTTTGCATGTTCTTTCAACAAATTCCCGACATCTCCTTTTTCCTTCTTTCCAATTTCTATGTCAGTCCCAGCAGCTGCCGGATTTTCATTTTCGCTTCCGGATGTTCAGACCCGTCACAAATCAGATCCTTCGGGTAGTACAGCTTGTGATCCGTCCGCCGTTTCCCGGAGATGGATTCCACAATAGCTGACTGTCTGGACAGCTCTTTAATGTGGCCGTTTTGCGTCAAGAGATGGATCGGCAGACGCTCCTCTTCCTCTCCCGGACGGTAAAAATCGTATGGCAGATCTGAAGAAGAATCGACGACCAAATAATAGCTCGGATCAATTCCCGCCTCTTTGAACAATGAAGTCAGCTCAAAATATGCCGACATTTCTTCGTTCGGATTGAATTCAACGTATTGGAACAGCTGGCGGTTAATGAATCTGCGGCACAAATCGGATAAAATCGGATCTTCTTCATCCTCCCAGGCCTGGAAGTAATACAAAATAATAGATTCATCCAGCTTTACATAATCCTCCAGTGTCAATTTCCCTTCAAAGATAGAATAAAAATGAACCGGAGCGTGAGTGAAAACATAGCCTTCATCGTGCAGCTGCTTAGCCCTGTGAAGAATCTTCGTTAAAATAACCTCTGCGCTTCTTGTCACAGGATGGAAATACACCTGCCAGTACATTTGGTAGCGGCTCATAATATAGTCTTCGACAGCGTGCATCCCGCTTTCTTTAATGACGATCTGATCCTCGCGCGGGCGCATCACCCGAAGAATCCGCTCCATATCAAAATGGCCGTAGCTGACGCCCGTATAATAAGCGTCGCGCTGCAGGTAATCCATGCGGTCTGCGTCTATCTGACTCGAAATCAGGCTGACCACTTGCTTGTTTTTATATGTTTTGGCAATGACTTCAGCAACATCCTGCGGGAAACCCGGACTCACCTTTCTGAGCACCTGGTTGACCTCTGTGTCCCCCAATATGATTGCTCTTGTAAAATCTTCGTGATCAAGGTGAAAGACTTTTTCAAATGAATGCGAGAACGGCCCGTGCCCGAGGTCATGAAGCAGCGCCGCGGCCAGACAGAGTTCGCGCTCACTGTCATCCCATTCAGAGCGGCCTTTAAAGACGTCATCAACCATTCTCCTCACAATTTCATAGACACCAAGAGAATGGTTAAACCGGCTGTGCTCAGCGCCATGGAACGTCAAATACGTCGTGCCGAGCTGCTTAATTCTGCGAAGACGCTGAAATTCACGGGTTCCGATCAAATCCCATATCAGCTTGTCCCGTACATGAACATAGCGGTGCACCGGATCTTTAAACACTTTTTCTTCTGATAATTTTCCATTTGGATACGCCATCGTCATTCCCTCTTTTTTTTAGCCGTGTTTCTATTATATCGACTCTATTCTTTGAAAACATCCTTGAATTTGCCCGGCGATTTGTTCCACCTTTAAGAAAAACACATGATGTGAAGCAAAAAAGCCTGACCTGAGGGCCGAGGCTATGTAAAAATATGTTTTTACTTTTTAATTTTCTTTTTTACTTTTTCAATCAGCTCATCCTCTGTCGGAGCTGACAGCGGGCGATTGTTCACAAATGCAAATGATTTTTTCCGTCCGGGCCCGCAATAAGATTGGCATCCAATCTCAACCTTTGCATCAGGGTCCACTTCTTTTAAACGCGGCAGCAAAGTTTTGATATTAGTGGCTTGGCAATCATCACACACTCGAAATTCATTAGCCATGACGTACGCTTCCCTTCATTTCTATGTTCATCTATGTGAATAACCTAAAATTGCTTTTCAAAAAAATCACATCACTCTTCATTTTACAAGGATTCGACTGTTCCTGCAAGCCGCTCCACCCTTCGTATCTCCTATTCTTTCAGCCAACTTGTATAAATATTTTCCAAACTGGACATTCTAATACCATGAAAAGAAAAATGGGAGTTGAGATAAATGACAAAACAGCGACAAGACGCTTGGTCAGAGGAAAATGATCTGCTTTTAGCCGAAACAGTGCTTCGGCATGTGAGGGAGGGCAGCACTCAGCTGAACGCCTTTGAAGAAGTCGGCGATAAATTAAACCGGACATCTGCAGCCTGCGGATTCAGATGGAATGCAGTCGTCCGCCATCAATATGAAAAAGCGCTTCAGCTTGCGAAAAAACAGCGAAAACAGCGGATGAGAGCGCTCGGAAACGGGCAGCCTGCAAAAAAAAGACTATTATATCAGCCTCCTGCGGTTGATCCTGAAATCATACAAGAAACCGCCGCGGAGGAACCGGCCAAAACGGATGCGCCAGCTGTCGAAAAGGAGCAGCAGCCTTTAATGTCAGGCGAACATATGCCTTTTGTGGATGAAAGCTTTAAGGAAGAGTTAGCTAGTCTATCACACTTATTGTCTCCTCAAACGCCTGCAGCGGCACCTGAGATGACGATGAATGATGTGATCCGCTTCCTGCAGAATTACGAAGGCAATCACGAGCAATCATCAGCATTAAAAATGGAAAATGAACGTTTAAAGAAAGAAAATCAGGAATTGCAAAGCAAAACGGAACAGCTTGAGGCTGAAGTTCAAAAGCTTGAAAAAGACCAAAAAACAATCCAAGAAGATTATGAAACCTTGGTGAAAATTATGAATAGAGCCAGAAAGCTAGTTTTATTTGAAGAAGATGAACATGCCTCTCCGTCCTTCAAAATGGACCGGAACGGCAATTTAGAAAAAATGGCAGAATAAGTTAGAAAAATCCCAAAACAGCAGCTGATTTTGGGATTTTCTCCATGTGCAAAATCCCCTTTTCCATTGAGAAAAGAGGATTTTATTATTTTGCAGCTGGCTCCGCTATTCTTGTAAAATGAGGCCAAACTTATGCGAATCTATTAAGACATGTGAGCCGCCTCGGCCGTTTTTTGTTTCCGAGGCGCAGCGGAAATGACCAGCAGCCCCAGCATCATCAGCGCAATGCCAAGCCATGAGGAAAGTGAAAGCATTTCTCCTATGAAAAACACACCCAGCAATGAGGCCGTCAGCGGTTCAGCCAAAGACAGCGTGACCGCCGCTGAGGCCGGAACACCGGTAAGCCCTTTTACAAACAAAAAGTAAGCGGCACATGTTGCAATTAACCCGATGTAAAGGCTCGTTCCCATTCCTCTGGGGGTCAATATCCACGAGATATCTGACTGCCATAATAGCGGCGTCAGCAAGATGGCGCTAATCATAAAAACAACGGCAGATGTAGCTCGCGGAGGCTGAGTTTTCATCATCCATTTACTGATTAGCGTATAGCCCGCAAAAGAAGCACCCGCTCCAAGTGCCATAAGAACACCACCCGCATCAATCCGAACATTGGACCCGTCGGAAAACAGAATCCAGCAGCCCGCCAAAGCCAGCACAGTCGCGATCCACCAGGAGTTTCGCGGACGTTTTTTCAATACCGCCCACTCCAGGCTCCCGGCAATGACAGGCGCGCTGCCGATGGCAATCACCGTTCCCACTGCGATTCCGGTTTCTTTAACAGCTGTGAAAAACAGGGGCTGGTAACACGCCATACAAACTGCAGCGGATAATACGAGCGGCCATGACCAATTTTTCACGTGAAGCTCTCGGCTGATCCAAACCGCAAGCAGCATGGCACTTCCCCCTATTAATAACCTGAACGCTCCAAATGCCAGCGGTGTAGCGCTTTCTGGAGCCAATGCCTGAACGGTTCCCGTTGTCCCCCAGAAAAAAGCCGCGAGCAGCACAAACAGGCTGTAAAAATTCCCCTTCATCTGCCTCTCTCCTTTGTATATGGATGCTGACTTCATTTTATCGTTTTTCTTTTTGTCAGGGTTATCTGCATGCAAGAAGGATTTATCTGAAAATAAGATTGTTGGGGATAAAATGCCGATTAAAATAAAAATGCATGCCGGCCGGAAACGGCTGGCATGCGAAGAACGTTCACCCAAATACCTTTGCATTCCGCTCAGCCATCCGGACGAGGTTTTTCTCAAATTCCATTTCCTCATCAATGGACAGTCCGGCTGAGTAAAGATGGGTGCTCAACGCTTTTAATTCCGTCAATAGAGCGAACATTAAGTCTTGTACGGAGATGTCTGTCTGCAGAAGCTCGCTTAAGGACGCCATCGTTTCCGGACGTATTTCCGGATACACGCCTTTTTTATCGTTTCGTTTGTCCTTCAGCGCCGCTTGGTAGAACCGTCTGATCAAGTCGGCCCTTTCACTGCCGCTTTTATCTGCGCAAAGATAAATTTGAACAGCAACTCCGCCGCGAACTCGTCTTTGAGAGATGCCTGCGAATTTTTTGCCATTTATGCTGAGGTCATAGCTGCCGGGACAATAAGACCCTTCAATTTCATAGGCTTCGATCTTTGCTTTGTATGGCTTCAACATCCGTCTCATCAGCTCAACCATCGCTTCATATCCTTTGTCTATATCGATGCCTTTCTTTTCATCTTCGAATATGAGCGAAAGATTTAAAACACCTTCATCCAAAACGACAGCTAGACCGCCGGAATTGCGTACGATTACACGGTAGCCTTCGTTCTCCAGCAAGGAGATGCCGTCCTGCAAAAACGGGAGGCGTGTATCCTGTATTCCAAGGACAATTGTATCGTGGTGAACCCATGAGCGCGCTGTCGCCGGCGACACGCCTTTTCCGACGGACATGCACAGCGTATCATCCATTGCGAAGGATTGCTTCGCATCAAATAAAGGGCCGAGACTGGATTGGTCAATGACTCTCCATGTCGGCTGCTTCAGTAAATCAATCGGTTGGTTTGCCATCTATGTAAATCCCTTTCATGTTAGGCTTATGAACGAAAACTATTATATCATTTCAGCCGCTGTGATTGATAATTGCTTTTCAGCATCGTAATGAAAATTTCTTTATTTTTTGTATTCTCCATGAGAGGAGAATGGATGTAAGACAGCTTGCGCTTTAACGAGAAATCTTTTATATGGAGAACTGAAATTTCACGATGGAGCAAATCCTTATGCAGCACGCTTCTGGATAGAACCGACAGCCCCATGCCATTGATCACCGCTTCTTTTACACCTTGATTGCTGCTGATGGTGAACATTGATTTCGGCCTCAGTCCGTTCGAGCTGAGCACATGATCAAGATATTCCCTCGTCCCGGAGCCTTTTTCCCTAGACACCCATGCTTCGTTTTGCAATTCACTGATCGAAATATCGCTCCGTCCAGACAGCGGATGCTGATTTGGCGCGGCAATGCACATTTCATCCTCCATGAACGGTTCAATTTCCAGTTCATTCTCGTTTGTATGTCCTTCAATCAGCCCGATATCAGCCTGAAGCATCCGCACACGCTCGCTGACCTCCTCTGTATTACCGATCATGACATCGAGATTCAGCTCTGGATACAGCTTTTGCAGCTGGGCCAAAAGTGGCGGAAGAATATACTCTCCAATTGTAAAGCTGGCAGCTATTTTCAATTTGCCTTTGACATAGTGATGATGTGCGTAGATTTCTGCCTTGGCTTGCTCGTAAAGAAATACCATTTGCTTTGCTCTCTGATATAAAATGTCCCCTGTCGGCGTTGTCGTAAAGTGTTTTGGTGACCGGTTCAGGAGAGCCGTTTGAAATTCTTTCTCAAGATTTTTGATATGCAGACTGACGCTGGGCTGGGAGATCATCAGCTTTTCCGCCGCTTTTGTGAAGTTTTTTTCTTCTACTACCGCTATAAACGTTTTCAGCACGTCATAATACAAAAACCCCACCCCTGTCATTCATAAAATATATGGTAATCATCAGTTTTCTTTATTGTACTCATATCATAGATCCTGGTAAAGCAGGCTATACCGGCGAAAAAAAGGCAGCCCTCCGAAAGAGAGCTGCCACCGTCTTCATTGTTATTACAGTGCTTGCGCCGCTGTAATTAATGCGAGATTGTAAACATCTTCAGCGTTACATCCTCTTGAAAGGTCGTTTACAGGCATATTTAAACCTTGCAGGATTGGTCCTACCGCTTCAAAGTTGCCCAAACGCTGAGCGATTTTATAGCCGATGTTTCCTGCTTCAAGGCTTGGGAATACGAATACGTTAGCGTCCCCTTTGATCTCGGAATCCGGCGCTTTTTTCTCAGCTACAGCTGGAACAAATGCAGCATCGAATTGGAACTCGCCGTCAAGTGTGAGTTCAGGCGCTTTTTCTTTCGCGATTTTCACAGCATCCGCTACTTTTTCTGTTTCATCAGATTTTGCTGAGCCTTTTGTAGAGAAGCTGAGCATTGCCACGCGAGGCTCAATGTCGAACATTTTTGCCGTATTGGCACTTTCGATCGCAATCTCGGCAAGATCTTGGCTGTCAGGCGCAATGTTGATCGCGCAATCCGCGAATACGTATTGCTCTTCTCCGCGAGCCATGATGAACACGCCGGAAGTCTTTTTCACGCCTTCTTTTGTTTTGATGATTTGAAGAGCCGGGCGGACAGTGTCGGCTGTTGAGTGAGCCGCTCCGCTTACAAGTCCGTCTGCAAGGCCTTTGTACACCAGCATTGTACCGAAGTAGTTCTCGTCTAATAAAGCTTTACGGGCCTGTTCCTCAGTCGCTTTGCCTTTACGGCGTTCTACGAATGCTTGTACAAGGTCTTCCATGCCTTCATATGTATGAGGATCATAAACCTTAACGCCATCCAGCGTAAGGTTCAATTCTTTTGCTTTTGCTTGGATCTCATTTTCATTGCCGATCACAATCGGATTCAGCACTTTGTTTCCTGCAAGCTTGCTGACCGCTTCTAAAATACGCTCGTCTAAGCCTTCAGGAAATACAATGTTAACGTCTTTTCCAGCTACTTTTTCTTGCACTGTTGAAAATAAATCTGCCACAATAAAACCTCCTCAAAAAGTTACAAAAACGCTTTCTTTTACTAGCATACTCTTCTTCCAATCAAATTCAAACAGCCAACTTTCATTATAGCGCTTTCATGAAAAAATCTTATTTTTCTAACTAATTTAAGTGACTCAATCTTCCCTTATAGGTTCCTCTATTTTTATGGAGTTATACGGAAGGGATGTTCAAGGTTTCTCCACAGTAGAATCGGATAAACTATGGTATAGTGAAGGCAATCATGAAAAGATAATAGGAGTGAAGATAAATGAGTGAACAGCAAATGACAAACGAAGCGGCAAAAACGCTTGACGGCTGGTATGCGCTTCATGATTTCCGCACAATGGATTGGACTTCCTGGAAGCTGCTGTCCAGCGATGAGCGCCAATCGATCATACATGAATTCACCGGGCTGCTTGAAAAATGGGGCGCAGTTCAAAAAGAAGGAAAAGGATCGCAGGCTCTTTACAGCATCGTCGGCCAAAAAGCTGATTTTATGCTGATGATTCTTCGCCCTACAATGGAAGAATTAAATCAAATTGAGCTTGAATTCAACAAATCAAGAATTGCTGAGTTCACCATTCCGGCCTACTCCTACGTATCAGTGGTAGAGCTGAGCAACTACTTGGCAAGCGGCGACGGCGACCCTTACGAAAATCCGCATGTGCGTGCACGCCTTTACCCTGAACTGCCGGAATCCAAATATGTATGCTTCTATCCAATGGATAAAAGAAGATCCGGCAACGACAACTGGTACATGCTTTCAATGGAGGAACGCAGAAACTTGATGAGAAGCCATGGCTTAATCGGCCGCAGCTATGCAGGCAAAGTCAAACAGATCATCACCGGCTCCGTCGGCTTTGACGATTACGAGTGGGGCGTGACATTATTCAGTGATGATGTGCTTCAATTCAAAAAGCTTGTGTATGAAATGCGTTTTGACGAAGTCAGCGCTCGCTACGGCGAATTCGGTTCATTTTTTGTCGGCAACCACCTTTCGCTTGATACACTTCCTCAATTCCTATATGTATAACATCTCTCCCGCCCAAATCGGCGGGAGTTTTTCAATCCTCCTTTATCAGAATTTAAATAAAATTTGCTATTTTCTTCGTTTTTTCTTACGATGTAGATAATAATCCATTTTTTTCAAAGGGGTGCAGTTATTTGTCAAAACGAACCGCATTTATTATGGGAGCCAGTCAGGGAATCGGGAAAGCAATCGCTCTGAAATTAGCAGATCAGCATTTTTCTCTTGTCATTAATTCACGAAAATTGGATAATATTGAACCTGTCAAACAAGACATTTTGGCCAAGCATCCTGAGGCGAGTGTCATTGTCCTTGCAGGCGATATGTCTGACCAGCATACAAGAGCCGGCATCTTTCAAGAAATCGAATCTCGATGCAGACGGCTTGATGTTCTGATTAATAATATCCCGGGCGGCGCGCCTGACACATTTGAGAACTGCAATATAGAGGATATGACGGCAACGTTCACACAAAAGACCGTTGCCTATATTGACGCTATCAAGCGTGCTGCCTCACTAATGAAACAAAATGAGTTTGGCAGAATCATCAACATTGTCGGAAATCTGTGGAAAGAACCCGGCGCCAATATGTTCACAAACAGTATGATGAATGCCGCTTTAATTAACGCCAGTAAAAATATTTCCATCCAGCTTGCTCCTCACAACATTACTGTCAACTGCCTGAATCCTGGTTTTATCGCTACAGACCGTTACCATCAATTTGTGGAAAATGTAATGAAAAAGAACAGCATATCCAAACAGGAAGCAGAGGAACAGGTCGCTTCCGGGATTCCGATGAAACGGGTTGGATCAGCTGAAGAAACCGCAGCGCTTGCAGCGTTTCTCGCCTCTGAGGAAGCATCCTACATCACGGGCCAGCAAATTTCTGCTGACGGCGGAAGCATGAAAAGCATATAAAAAAATCCCGCTTTTAGCGGGATACTTCTTGTAATGATGCAAACGGCAGGTTCAGCTTTTGAATCCGCATGACAAATTCCCGCAGATCCTCCTGCTTCGACACCATTGATATTCTGACATGCCTTCTTCCGTTGCTCCCAAATATTTCGCCCGGTGTGACAACAACATGGGCATGCTTTAGCAAATAATCAGAGAATTGGTAAGATGTTTCAAACGTTTTCGGAATTTCAGCCCATACGTAAAAGGTTCCTTTTGGCTTTTCCATCTCCCAGCCCAGTTCCTTTTCACACAGCTCCGTAAAAAAGTCAATTCGTTCCTCGTAGACTCGTTTCAAGGATTCCGTTTGCTTCGGATCTCCCGAAAGCGCTGCGCTCGCCGCATGCTGCAATCCTCCGAACATGCCGACAAATACATGATCCTGAAATTCATTGACGGCCTGAATGATCTTTTCATTTCCGACCGCAAACGCCATTCTCCAGCCGGCCATGTTAAATGTTTTTGAAAATGAATAAAGCTCTGCTCCGACAGCTTTGGCGTCCTCTGCCTCAAGAAAGCTGGCCGGTTTTTTATCGAACTCAAACGCGCCGTATGCAAAATCATGAATCAAATGGATGTTATGCTCTTTCGCAAAAGCAGCCGCTTTGGCATAAAAAGCCGAATCAGCCACAGCTCCCGTCGGGTTATTCGGATAGTTTAAAAACATGAGCTTCGCTTTATCCAGCACAGCAGGATCAATCTTTTCAAAATCCGGCAGATAGCCATTTTCCTCATACAGCGGCATTTCGTGAAGCTCAGCCCGCGCCATCGTAATCCCTGATAAGTATTCAGGGTAGCCCGGATTTGGAACCAAGGCGATGTCTCCCGGATTGAGCAGGCATTGTGTCAGCACATACAAGCCGGCTTTCCCGCCCCCGAAGAGCGCAACTTCTGTTTCAGGATTGACTGACACCCCATATTCTCTTTTATAGAAAGCAGCGATGGCTTCCTTCAAAAAAGGATAACCTCTGAATGGGCCGTATCCGTGAAACGAAGGGTTTAGAGACGCCTCCCTCAAAGCCTCCACAATATGCGGCGGAGTGGGAAGGTCAGGGTTTCCCTGTCCGAGATTAATGATGTGCGCACCCGTTTTTTCCAATTCCTTCACCTTTTGAAAAACGAGAGAAAACTCTTGCCTTGGCAGTGTCTTGATGACGTCGGACGGTGTTATTTCCATCTAAAAGACTCCTTTTTGCTCCGTTTTGTTATCCCGTTCCAAAAACGATTTGTTGACGAGCTTCGTATGCAAAAACAATCCGCTTACGATCACAACAATCAGCCCCATAATGACCGGAGCGTTTAAGACGTTGATTAACATTGAACCAACAGAAATGCATAACCCGATCGACGCTTCCGCCACCGAAAAAATGCGCCCTTGGATCTGGTTTGCCGCGTTCTCCTGAACCTTCACCTTTGCGAGCACTTCCCCATATTCCATCGCGATGAAAAAGAGGATAGCGGCGATGACAGAGACAGCGAAGATCGGCGTGAATAAAAACAGCGCCAGCGAGACAATGGACAAAACGGCAAAGTACGTCAGGCCTCTATTGTTGTTAAAGCCCCATTTGCTGACAAGCGCCGCTCCGATGAAGCCGCCGAAGCCGATGCAGAACGTGAGAATAAAGTTGCCGATTTCCCCATCACCCAGAAAGCGGCTGACAATCGGAAAATAGCTGTACACAATCCCCCACAGCAAAGCCATTGTAATCATCGTAAACATGGCGTTTAATACGAAAGCATTGGTTTTGATTTCCTTGAGACCTTCTTTAAAAGACTGGAAGGCCTCTTTTATGTTTTCAGATTGAATCGGCACAAATTGCAGCTTAATGAGGCTGATAAAAAAGGCCGAAATCAAGTACGTCACACCGTTAAAAGCAACAGCCAGCTCTACAGATCCGCCTAACAGAAAAAGCCCTCCGGCAGCTGCCCCAACGATAATCGAGATGGTCGTCGCTTTTGCAAATAACGTGTTGATGCTTTTAATATCTGATTCCAAGGATGACATGACAGCGAGACGGGCCGGATTAAAAAACACACCGCTCCCATAGGATATAAACAGCAGAGCCAGAAAAATCAGCGGATACTCGCCTTTTGGAAGAAATGTGAGCCCCAAAAAGATGATGCCTCTGATGATATCCGTCCACAGCATGATCTTAATTCTGTCTAACCGGTCGACCAGAACCCCCAAAAATGGCTGGAACACCATTGGAATGCTTCTGACCACGATGACCCCCGATGTCACCCAATAATCATGATAATATGTAGACAAAATGAGCAGGGCAGGGAGAACACAATAGTCTCCCATAAACGATAGCGCCTGCCCGTATAGCAAGTATTTAGAGTTTGGCTTCAGCTGTTTCATACTGGCAGCACATACTTTGCCGTCAGCTTTGCATGCTGCTGAATTTGTCTGATTGATTCAGCCACATCCTGTGAATTGCTGCCTTTCAGTTCAAATGCAGCGATGGAATTGAAAGCTTCAAACAGTGTCAAATCAACTGACGTGCCTGGTGCTGCAGCCGAAAAAGAAACGATTTCAGTATCACCCTTTAAGAGTCCGTCCGGAATATCGATCGCTTCAATGACCAAATCCTCAGCAGTTTCAGGGATCTGCCCATTTCGTTTGAAGTGCTGCGGATACAAATGGCAGTCGGCAACATAATAAGGCTCTTGATCTAATAATCCGTCCGGCAGATCGGCGTCTTTTCCAACACAGAGAACGTCTAATAATAATTGCGCCATGTCGACGCCGAAGACCTTTTTAATATTAGGGATCATATTCCAGCCGGCGAATCTGGCTGCTGATTCTATTAAACCCGGTTCCCTGTTTTTCATTAGCTTGATCTCTGTATGTGTTGCGCAGTTTTGCAGTCCAAGCCCTTCATTTGCCTTTTTGGCAGCTTCGACAATTTTCTTTTTCGCCTCTTCATCCAGAATGGACGGCGTAATGTGTGATGTTTCTGTAAATCCGATTTGAGGCGTTTTGTCATGAATGGCGATCGGGAAATACTCACCATCAGCCATGATGCCTTCTATGCTGATATAGTCGGAATACCCTTCTGTTTGATACCAGTCTCCGTACTCACCCAGTAAAAATTCTTCAGCAATAAACGGCGCTTCAAATGTGACCGCCTTTGGCACGTTAATTGATTTCAGGTAATCATTAACTCTGTTAAATTCATCTTCTGCCGTCTCAGTGTCCGTAATCAGCGTTACGCCGATTGAACTCGCTAAGTATGTAGGCTTTAAGATAAGAGGTGTGCCGATCTCTTCAAGTGCAGCACGGAAATCTTCAAGAGTGGTAACCCGTTTGTTTTTAATTGATTTGACTCCAGCCTTATTAAAAGCGTCTCTCATTTTATTTTTATCTCTGGCATTTTCGGCAGCCTGCACGCCGGCACCCCTCAGGCCCAGACGTTCACAGGCTTTTGCCATCGGGGCAATGAATAATTCATTGTTTGTCGTGATGGCATCCGCTTCAAACATTTCGGCAACCTTGACAATTTGCTCGACGACCTCTTCTTCAGGCTTGTCATGATCCTCATGCGCCCAATAAATAGAATCCGGATGTTCAAAATCAGCTAAGCTCTGAAAATAGTCTTTATCTTTTATAACCGCGACCGAGTATTTTTCAATCAGTGCTGCATGAGAGGCTGTAATTGCAAAAGGTCTTGGAATAAAGCTGACCAGGTTATATTTTTCAGCAGCGCTTTTATAAAACATGTGCGGCGGGCAGCCTCCAAGATCAGCGATGACCAATACTGTTTTTCTCTCCATATGTAAAACACTCCTTCTCTATTGTGCGGTGTATCCTCCGTCTGCGGTGATGGCGCTTCCGGTCATATAACTAGATAAATCTGAGGCTAAAAACAGCATCACGTTTGCAATTTCTTCAGGTTTCCCAAGCCTCAGCAGCGGATTTACCTTTGCCTTTTCTTTTTTGATCTCTTCTAGTGTGCCTTCATTATTTTCAAGGAATGATTTTTCATTTAGCGGTGTGTCGATAATCCCTGGGCATACGCAGTTGACGCGAATTTGATGTTTCGCATAATCAACGGCCATTGACCGTGTCAGCTGCAAAACGCCTCCTTTGCTGGCGTTATAGGCAGGAATATCAGGCCATGCCACAAGCCCGCCGACAGAACACGTATTTATGATGTTGCCCTTGCCGGCAGCAAGCATATGCTTGAGTGCGTGTTTGCTCATTAAAAACGTGCCGGTCAAATTGACTTGCAGGACCTTGTTCCAATCGCTGAGCTCCATCTCATGGATGGGCGCAACGATTTCGATGCCCGCATTATTAATTAATACATCCAACCCTCCAAAAGTATCGATCGCCGATTGAACAGCTTGCTGACAGGCAGCTTCGTCTGTGATGTCCGTTCGTATAAAGTGCAGCCTGTCATTATTTTCTTTCCGGATCATTGCTATTCCCTGAGCCTCGTCAATGTCCGCCACAACCACATTTGCCTGCTGGCCCAAAAAAGCTTGGACCGCAGCATAACCAATGCCTGATGCGCCTCCTGTTATGAGGACAGTTTTATCGATGAGGTTCATGATTATTGATCCGCCTTTATTTTTTTTGATTTTGCTCTGTTGTAGCGCGGCGGGAAGAAGATATTAATCGATTTTGATTCCTTTTCTGAACGGTTGATGGCGCCGTGGTCTTCCCGAGGCTCACAGAAATAGGCTGTGCCGAATTTCATCTCGACTGTACAGCCTTCGACCGTCATGTCGTAACCGCCGCCGATGCAAATGCCGATTTGCTCATTCCGATGTTTATGGAAAGGCATTTCTCCGCCATTTCCAGGGATTTTGGCCAGCATGATTTCCACCCAGTCCTCAACAAAGAACGTGACTTCCATGCCAGGCAATAGATCTCTTGTTTTAAAAATATCCAAAAAATAGTCCTCAGGACTTGTATATGTTTCATCAGCTTTCAGCCGCTTGATATCAATGGCAATGACTTCTTGGTCTGTGTCGTTTCTTGCCCCATGAGGCACATGCGGAGGCGCGATGTAGGCAGATTCCAAGGCCGTCATTTTTCTCGTCACATCTCCGACCGTCATCATCAGCTCGCCTGAAACGACCATGCCGATTTGGACTTCCTTATGCTGATGGGGATCAACGTTGGTATGCGGCGGGACGTAAGACATTAATACTTCAGTATCACCTCGCACGGTGGAATACTGTCTCACTCCGTTTTCCCATTCTATTAATTTCGGTGTCGGGAAATATAGCTCCTGCATGTCTTCTTTAGTTTTCATCATTAATGTCTCCTTTTCCGAATAATGACCAGCTCATAGGAATGCTTTTAAATGTTGTCACAAATGTGAGCCCGTACTTTTGCCGTGCAAGCTCATTGGTTAAGGCAATGTCATACAGGCCCTCTTTTACTTTTCTTGCAGCTTGACTGGTCGAATTAACTAGTTTGAAACGTACATCTTTGCGGGTAAAATATTTTATTAAATTAATAGGTGATGGATGTGAAACAATAATTGATGAATCAAGCATATCGTGGCTGTATTCAAAACCAGGACGAACAGCCAGGCCGTACATCGGTGTATCGCACCTGAAGATCTGCAAAAGCTGCAAATCCGGCCTCATGTAGAAATGCTTAATGCCGTCGTAAGCGTGTGGGACGATGGTATATTCCAGCGGGCTTTGAAGCGTTCTTTCAATGCAAGATTCAAATGTATCATGCAAGGACAATTTACTGTTCAGCCCCTGTAGAAGAGTAAAATTGGAGATGAAATGTTTTGCTGCGTACTCACTGCTTGTCCCCTCAGGGCCGAGCGTGTTGACTGTAATCAGTTTGGATAGTGAATCAGTTCTGTTTTTTGTCTGAATGCTATTATCCAATATAATCATGAGCACCAACCAATCTTTTAAAATTTTAAGTAAATTTTATCCAGCGTCAATCGAACTGTCAATGTTTTTAGAAAATATTGATAATTGTTCCCATACAAACAAAAAAACCCTTAAGAAAGGGTTTTTTACTATAGGAATTTAGAAACTTTGTTTATTGGGATAAGGAATGATCCGCTTTCTGTTCATGCTTGCCGTACTTTTTATATGCGAATACACTAAGGACAAATCCGAGCACTGTAATGGCGGCGCAAATCAATCCGACAGCTGCATAGCCGTAGCCCACATATACAGGTCCCATCAAAGCAGAGCCTAATGTCACAGCCAGATTCGAGGCGAGGCTGTAAAACGCCATGATTTTCCCGCGATGACGCTCTGAGCAGTCACTCAAGATGGTGCTGAGCAGCGTCACCGTTAAGCTTTGCATTAACCCCCAAATAAAAAGGCTAACGATTAACAGAATCATTGATGCCGGCGCATATGCTAAACAGGCCAGGAGCACGCTGATGACCCCCAGTGCAATCAAAAGGGAGCGCATTTTTCCGATGCGATCGGCTACCTTTCCTGTAATGACACTCATGGAAAACCCGATGCCGTAAATCATGATAAATAAGCCCGCTGCTGTGTTTCCTCCGGTAAAAATGTCCTGAAGATAGGAGCCTAAAAAGGAATACATACCGTAAAAACCAATCATATTACAAAAGGTGATCGTGATATAAACCGGTACACGCGGGACTTTCAACGCATCCCGGAATGTTCCAGCCGTTTCTTCTTTTTCTTCCTTGCCGCTATTATTATGTTCGGCATGGCGGCGCATTTCAAGCAAGATCAGCAGAACAACTAAAACGCCCATTAAGGCGAAAATCCAAAATGTCCATCTCCAATGCAGGACGCCGCCGATAAATGATCCGAGCGGCACACCGAAAATCAGTGCCAGCGACCAGCTTGACACGATCAGTCCCATCACCTTGCCCCTGTATGTATAAGGAACACGATCCCCGACAACTGCGTAAGCGGTCGGCACAAACGCGCCGGCAGCCAATCCCGAAAGCGCCCGGCCTAAAAAGAAGAAAAAGATATTTTGGGCTAAAGCACATATCACTGTTCCTATAATAAAGATCAAAAGTCCGGCCAGTAAACTCAGTTCTCTGGAGTATTTATCGCCTAATGGAACCAGAAGCGGCGCCCCGATAAAAATCATAACGCCGTAAATACTAATAGATAACGCAAGGACGCTGACATCTGAGTTGAAGGCTTTTGCTAAATCCGGCAGCAGCGGCGAGATCACAAGCTCTTCAGATCCGGCTGCAAATACTCCCATCGTTAAAGCCAGTGCTAAAAATAGCGGAAAGTGATGTTTTGTTTCGATGTCATGATTTTGTTTGCTGTTCATTCTCCCTTAAAACACCTCTTCCATTATCTTCTTATCATCAAGTTGAATTATAGTTTAGCATTGTTTTTTCATCATTTACAATTCAAATGTAAACTTAACATTTTTTATATTTTTCATTTAGATCTCGATATGGATTTGTATATTCCATTTTAAAATCCAGAGGATTTTAAGCTTAAAAAAAGCTCTCCGGCAGTCCGGAGAGCTTTTTCTATTGTGCTTCTGTCTGTTCTTTTTCTATCGGTTGATGATGTATGCGTTTTTTGATGCTCAGATGGTAGTACGCATAGCAGAAAATAATGATCGGGGCACCGCAGTACAAGCCGATTCTTTGATCGGGAATGAAAATAAGGCTAATCAATACGCAGGCGTATAAGCCAAATCCGAGAATGGGAACCAGCGGGTAAAGAGGCGTTCTGAATTCCAGGTCATTCACGTTTCCGCCTTCAGCGAGGAAACGTCTGCGAAAGAAAAATTGCGACGCGCAAATAGACATCCACGCGACAACTGTCACCATACCGGAGATTGAGATACACCATAAATACACCGTTTCTGCAGCCATGACACTAGTCAGCAGGGAACAGCCTGAAATGCCGAGCGTTATCAGCAAGGCATTCATCGGCACGCCTTTTTTTGTCAGCCTGGTGAGGAAAGACGGGCCCATCTGGTTTGATGAAAGTGACCACATCATGCGTGACGCCGCATACAATCCTGAATTGGCAACAGATAAAATCGCCGTTAAGATGACAAAGTTCATGATATCAGCGGCAAATGGAATGCCAATTTGGTCGAGCACCGCTACAAACGGGCTTTCAATCACCCCTGCCGTTTTGTACGGTAGAATGGCAACAAGGACGAACATCGCGAGCACAAAGAAAAACAGTGTGCGCCAAATGACATTTCGGATGGACTTTGGCAATGTTTTTTCCGGATTTTCACTTTCCCCTGCCGCGATGCCGACAAGCTCCGTCCCCTGAAAGGAGAAGTTCACCATGACCAGCGTAAACATGACAGCCAGCACCCCATTCGGGAAAAGCCCCCTATCCGTCATAAAGTTAGACAAAAATGGCGTTTCCTGACCGCCTTTAAAGTCAATCAAGCCAAACACAGCGGCTCCGCCGATTACGATAAATAATACGATCGCTGCCACTTTGATGCTTGAAAACCAAAATTCCATTTCGGCAAAGCTTCTGACCGACATCGCATTAATCAAAAAGATGACGATGCCAAACATGAGACACCATATCCAGATTGGCACGGAGGGCAGCCACCTTTGCATCAAAATACCCGCTGACGTCAACTCCAAGCCTACTGTATTCGCCCAGCTGAACCAATACAGCCAGCCGATCATAAAGCCTGTCGACGGTCCCAGAAATTTAGTGGCGTATGCCTGAAACGAACCGGCCACCGGCATGGCAACAGCCAGTTCTCCTAAACAAAGCATGACAAGATACATTAAAAATCCGCCGATGATATACGCGGCAATGGCACCGAGCGGTCCCGCCTGGCTGATGGTAAAGCCGGAGCCTAAAAACAGTCCGGTGCCAATCACCCCTCCCAAGGCAATCATAAACAAATGCCTGCTTTTCATGTTGCGCTGCAATTCATTTTTATGATTCTGCATCATCCTTCTCCCTTCGGTTCTTGTGTCGTGATGGTCATCCGGTAGCTTTGCAAAAGGTGAACAGTGGTTTGTTGAATGAGGTCAGGCAATACGTGAAATGTGTACGGTTTATAGACTCGTTCTGTCCATTTATGGCCGTCTTTTCCGTACACGCCCATGTTAATGGATGGAATATTCAGCTTGCGTATATCCTTGAACGGAATGGTCCCAATCCTATTCCACCCAGGGAAGTTCCTGATAAAGGAATCAATTTCGCCATCGGTTTCGTGCAGCGATAAGAAACTGCCGTCTGCCAAGTAGGGGAAAAACTTTTTTAAGACAAAGGTTTCGCCTGTCGATTCAGCGGTTTTGTCAGCCGCTTCTTTAATCACATGCTTCAAAAGCTGATCTCTTGCGCTATCTTCTTTCAAATAGTTATGCGGCAGGTAAGGAGGTGCGTAAAATAGAATGACTTTTGCGCCTTGATCAGGGTCAAGCTTTTGAAGCTCTTCGACTGCCTTAAAGCATCTCATACGAAGCTCCAGATGCTCATTTGCTTTGAATGCCTGCTCGATACACTGCTCGGGATCTACGCCGCGGTTTCTTAGCTTTTCTAAATATTGCTCCAGACTGTAGACTTGAATGGCCCATGATAAATGTTTCCTCGGAAGGTTGGTTCTTTTTGCGTATTCTTCATAATAATCTGATAATTTTTGTTCTGCGTCACGACACGCTTCCTCAGTGACTTCGATAAGAAGATCCATAATCTCCGTTGCCGTTCTTTCATAAATAAAACAATTGAAATACAAGCAGCTGCTGACAGCCGTTTGCACATTATAGGATTCCTTGTTATCACGCTGATACAAACAGGATGGGGGCAGAACCAACTCCCCTTCAACCTTTTCCGCCAGATGAATGTTATTGTGGAGACGGCTTGTGATTTCAGATGAAATGAAATTCGGGTCAATCCCTGCCAGTGTATCGCCAACATGGACTTCACGGCCGTAAATGTAAAAGCAAGGAAGCAGTTTTCCAGCGGCTCCGGTATAAATATATCTTGTCTCATCCCCATCGTAAAGCGGTGTAATAAAATCTGTATTGATGGCGGCCAGATAGTGAAGCTGTTTTTCTTTTTTTAGCCGGTTCAGCTCTGAAATGCTGGCGAGAATGCCGGAATGCTGACTCTCCTCATCCGGATTGGCCATAAACAATAGATTTCCCGGCAATGTATCGAGGTTCTCGGAAAAGTGCAGGAGATTGGCCAAATGAACGGCGATGCCGCTTTGCATGTCGACAGATCCTCTCCCGAACATCCACTCGCCTGATTTGGCATCCCGCTGAACATCTTGTTCAAATTCATAACGGCTGAAATACTCGGCCAATTTCTTACAATCAAAAGCGATATCCTTTAAAGGGCCGAAATCTTCAATTCCGACTGTATCCAGATGGGCGTGGTAAATCACAGTATTTCGGCTTTCTCCATGTCCTTCAATAAACGCAAAAATATTTTTGCGGTTGTATGGGTCGTTAGGAATGGCCTGTTCCCACACATAATCAGGGTTGTCCTGAAAATAAGGATAGCTCATGAGCACTTCTTTGATGAAATCTGCTTTTGTCCCTTCCCCGATAGTGCCGTTCACACTGCTGAGACTGACCAAAGAAGTTGTCAGCGCTTCCACTCTTTCAGCCGGTTTCATGTGACTGATTTTTGTATACAGCATAAATTGCCCTCCTGGTCAAAAAGTTGAAATCGTGCGATCCGTTAACGAATCGCACGATTTTATTTCTCTCAAATCAAAACGCTTCGGACGTTGTTTTGGCCTGCATATGAAGGATTAAATAATCCGGGCCGCCTGCTTTTGAGTCTGTTCCGGACATATTAAAACCGCCGAACGGCTGATAGCCAACAATCGCTCCGGTACAGCCTCTGTTAAAGTATAGGTTTCCGACATGGAAATCCTCGCGCGCCCGTTCAATGTGCGCTCGGTTTTTCGTCAGCAGCGCACCTGTTAATCCGTATTCCGTGTTATTGGCAATCTCCAGCATATGATCGAAATCACGCGCTTTGCAGATTGCAACAACTGGGCCGAAAATTTCTTCCTGCATCAGGCGTGCATTTTCATCAACATCTGCAAAAATCGTCGGCTGAATAAAGTAGCCTTTTGAATCATCGCCTTCGCCGCCGGCCAACAGCTTGCCTTCAGATTTGCCGATTTCAATGTATTTCATGACTTTGTTATAGGACGCTTCATGGATCACGGGCCCCATATACGTATCAGGATCTTCCGGATTGCCGACAGCCAGCGTTTTCGTCAGCTCCACCGCTTTTTCCACCACTTCATCATAGACATCCTGATGGATGACTGCACGGGAGCCTGCTGAACACTTCTGACCTGAATATCCAAACGCTGAATACACGATAGAGGATGCAGCAAGGTCAAGATCGGCGTCCTTGTCGACAAGCACCGTGTCTTTTCCGCCCATCTCGGCAATCACCCGTTTGAGCCATTTTTGGCCCGGCTGCACTTTAGCGGCTCGCTCATAAATCCGGCAGCCGACTGCACGGGAACCTGTAAATGAAACAAACCGTGTTTTCGGATGCTCCACTAAGAAATCACCGATTTCCGCTCCATCTCCCGGGATGTAATTGAGAACGCCGTTTGGCAGGCCCGCTTCCTCCATGACCTCGACAAATTTTGCAGCTACGACAGGCGCCGCATCAGCCGGTTTTAAGAGAATTGTATTACCTGTCACAATGGCTGCCGCCGCTGTTCCTGCCATAATCGCTAGCGGGAAATTAAATGGAGAAATGACAATGCCGACGCCAAGCGCTTCGTAATGGTATTGATTGAACTCGCCAGCACGGCTCTTCACGGGAGCCCCTTCCTTGAGATTTAACATTTGGCGCGCGTAGAACTCCAAAAAGTCTATCGCTTCAGCTGTGTCCGCATCTGCTTCCTTCCAAGGTTTTCCCGCTTCCTTCACAAGATAGCTTGAAAACTCATGCTTTCTTCTGCGCAAAATCGCCGCTGCTTTAAAGAGAATATTCGCACGGTGCTCCGGTCTTTGTTTTTTCCATGATTCAAAAGCCTGCAATGCGGCTTGCATCGCTTTTTCTGCAAGCTCTTGATCCGCAGTAGACGCGTACCCAATCACTTCTTCTTTATTAGCCGGGTTAATGGAAACAATTTTGCGGTCCGTTTCGATTTTTTCTCCATTTATGACAAGCGGATAATGCTTGCCGAGCTGTGTGTTTACAAATGCCAATGACTCTTGAAATGCTTTTTTATTCTTCGCTTCCGTAAAATCAGTAAATGGTTCTTGCGCATATGAAACTGTCATATGTAGTCCCCCTCATGTCATGAAAATATGATATATGTTTTCGCATGAATAAAAATGCAAAAATCATGCCAAAATATTGTCTCTTCCTGAAAAAACTTGTTGAAATGTACAGAAATTTGTCTGAAAGAAGAACATCTTTCTCTTTTTCTAGTTACGGAATGCAAATATTTTTTGCAGATTTTCCTTTTCTCGCAAAAGATAAACGCAAAATTATTTTGCGACAGAGGGGATATCTCCCCCCTCCGAATTTACACCCATCCGCGGAATCGCGATGCTTCTGCCGATTTTCTGATGCCCGTCATGTAAGCCGCCAAGCGCATATCCACTTTATGTGTTGCCGCTGTCTGATAAATCGTTTCGAACGAATTGACCATGACCTTTCTCAGTTTTTCTGCAACCTCTTCTTCTGACCAATAGTATCCTTGGTTGTTTTGCACCCATTCAAAATAAGAAACCGTGACGCCGCCGGCACTTGCCAGAATATCAGGCACGAGAAGCACGCCTCTTTCGTTCAGGATCTTAGTGGCATCAATGGTTGTCGGGCCGTTCGCCGCTTCAACGACGATTGATGCCTGAATATTGTGTGCGTTTTTGGCTGTGATTTGATTGGCGATCGCGGCCGGCACTAAAATATCGCAATCCTTTTCAAGCAGCTCCTCATTTGTGATGACGTCAGTGAATAAGTTGGTAACCATGCCGAAGCTGTCCCGTTTATCGAGCAAATAAGGGATATCAAGGCCGTCCGGGTTGTAAAGCCCGCCATGGGCATCCGAGATTCCGATCACTTTCGCGCCGGCATCATGCATGAATTTGGCCAGAAAGCTTCCCGCGTTTCCAAAGCCCTGTATGATGATGCGCGCGTTTTGCAGCTTGATCCCTTTTTTCTTAACCGCCTCTTCAATACAAATCGTGACACCTTGTGCCGTGGCCGTTTCCCGGCCTTGCGATCCGCCTAAAACGAGCGGTTTTCCTGTGATAAAACCAGGAGAATCGAATTCACGCAGCCGGCTATACTCATCCATCATCCACGCCATAATTTGCGAGTTGGTGTACACATCAGGAGCCGGAATATCCTTTGTCGGGCCGACGATCTGGCTGATGGCACGGACATACCCTCTGCTCAGCCTTTCCAGTTCTCCGAATGACATGGTCCGCGGATCACAAATAATACCGCCCTTTCCGCCGCCGTAAGGAAGATTGGCAATCCCGCACTTAAGCGTCATCCAAATGGATAATGCCTTTACTTCTTCTTCATTGACTTCAGGATGGAAACGCACGCCTCCCTTTGTCGGACCGACCGCATCATTGTGCTGCGACCGGTAGCCTGTGAACACTTTGACACTGCCGTTATCCATTTTGACTGGTATGCGGACTGTGAGCATTCTCTGCGGCTCTTTCATGAGTTCATACATATCACTCGAATAGCCCAGCTTCCGAAGGGCTTCCTTAATGATGGTTTGGGTAGACAGAAATAAGTTAAGAGCTTCTTTTTCCTCATCTTTCGCGACTTGCTTTGCTGACATCTTTTTCACCTCATTGTTTTTTGGCCGCTTGAAAATGTAAGCGCTTTAAAATTTCAGCCGGCCAATTCCTTTCTTCAGTGGATTCACCCTTATCATCATGCAAGATTCGTACCAGTTTTTTCATCAACAAAAAAAGAGACTGAAAACATCTCAGTCTCTGATCTAATCTATTCATTAACGAGGGTCAATCACCAGCTGCGTTTCAGCATAAAGACTGCCGATTCCCAAACCGTTTACCACATCGCCTTTAATCGTGTAAGTGCCTGCGCGCGGAAGGGTTTTGCGCACCATGACGAGGTCAAATTCGGATGCGCCTAACAAATCAAGTGTAAGCGGGAGTCTAACTGTTTTTCCATCATTTAAAATCTGTGTTTCTTTCAGCGTTCTTCCATTCACTGAATCTCTTGTTGTTGCATGGAACCCGTCAGGAAATTGAAATTCTATCGCGCCGAGAGAAAGCACCGCATTTGGTTTATATGTCACTTCAATATCAGAAGTAGTCCACTCTTTTGTGTTGTTAATCGTTTTTGCCTCGATTGATGCAGACTGTGCATGAGCTTGGCCTGAAGGAAGCAAGATTGATAGTAAGACAGCTGAACTGATTAATAATGAAGATACGAATGAAGTTCTTTTTAACATGACATTTCCCCCTCAATTGATTGTTTAATGTTGGCCAGAGCGTCCTCTGCAGAAAAAGCGTTTTTTCGTAATTCGCGAATTACCAATTCTTTTTCTTAAAAATTAATCTATCATCATTTTCCTTGGAAGTAAATGCTTTTTGAGGAATATTAACACTGGAATTTCTTTGAGAATTCCTTCCTGTTTATACAAGGTTCAAATGAACGATTTCTCTCTCTTTTTCTAGTAACTTATACCTGTCGATTTATTTCTTTTATCCTATTTTAAAAAAGGGCAAAAAAAGTCGAAGATGCCTCTGCTCTTCGATTGATCACGTGCCTATTATTATCTAAATTCAGTGTTCCAGTTGAAACCGATTGTCTCATCATTCCACGGGATTCTTTTTTCATCAGGCTGATCCGGGTTATACGACATGGTGGTGAAGTAGATAATCGTCAGCGGCGTCTCTCCCAGCACTCTGTATCCGTGGGCCACCCCCTTTGGGATCAATAACAGCATCGGGTTGTCCTCGCCCATATAATAGACGTCCGTTTCTCCTTTTGTCTTTGAGCCCTCTCGAAGATCATATAGGACAACCTGGGCGTGGCCGGTTGGAAAGAACCACAGATCATCCTGCTTCTCATGATAATGAAATGCTTTAATCACACCCGGATAGCTTTTCGACCAAGAGGCCTGCCCGAAACGCTCAAGAAGATTCTCATCATCCCGGACCAGCTCAGCAAAAAAGCCTCTGTCATCGCTATGCTTCGTCAATTTTTTTACCTTGACTCCATCAATCACGAGCACTGCTCCTTTCGTGCAAATACTCCCGTAGCGCTTCCCGCCAATGGCGGGGGCGAATGCCGGCTTCTTCAATGGCCTGATGGCTCAGTACAGAGTAAGCCGGACGGGGCGTTTTGTTCCCGTATTCTTCTGTTGTGACAGGCAAAATGGCTGTTTCCAGCCCGCTTTCTTCCATAATTGCCTTTGCAAACTCATACCAGCTGCATATGCCTGAATTACTGACATGATAGATGCCCGGCGGATGGCTAAACAGCTTGATAACCGCTTCTGCTAAATCCTTCGTATACGTCGGCGAACCAATTTGATCGCTAACAACCCGAAGCTCTTGTTTTGTCTCAGCAAGCTTCAGCATGGTATGAACAAAATTGCTGCCGCCATGTCCGTACACCCACGATGTTCTGATGATCGTACTGTCTTTTGTCGCTAATCGAATCAGTTCTTCTCCGAGCTTTTTGCTCTTGCCGTAGATGGTGTTCGGATCGAGGGGATCGTCTTCCCTGTATGGCTGGGTTCCTTTTCCGTCGAATACATAGTCCGTGCTGATATGAACATATTGAGCTCCGATGCGGGCTGCCTCAAGCGCTGTATAATAAGCGCCGATTCCGTTAATCAAATAGGCTTTATCAAGTTCCTCCTCGCATTTGTCAACCGACGTAAACGCAGCAGTATTGACCACGATATCCGGCTGATAATGGCCAAACGAATGCCTTACGGAGCGCTGGTCAGCGATGTTCATCATCTTCTTTGTTAACGCAATAACCTCATATCCCGCTTGCTTCAGCTGGCGGCACAGTTCCAGGCCAAGCTGTCCTCCTGCACCAGTCACCAAAACCTTTGTCAATCGGATCACCTTCTCATCGGTCATTGTCTGTATACCAGCGAATCGTACGCACAATGCCTTCTTCAAACGGCACTTCCTGCTGCCAGCCCAGTTCGTTTTTCAGCTTTGATGCATTGATCGCATAACGCCGGTCATGCCCTTTTCGGTCTTCCACATGGGCGAACAATTCCTCACAGCCCAGATGCTTCATAATGATGCTCGCCAGCTCTTTATTCGTGCGTTCATTTCCGCCGCCGATGTTATACACCTCGCCGTCAGTTCCTTTTTCTAAAATCAGCTTGATGGCGCGGCAATGATCCTCCGCAAACAGCCAGTCTCTGACCTGAAGACCGTCGCCGTACAGCGGAACCGGAAGCCCTTGCTTCGCATGGCGGATAATCGTGGGAATCATTTTTTCGCTGTGCTGATAAGGGCCGTAGTTGTTGCTGCATCGTGTAATAATGGCCGGGAGCTTGTGGGTTTTCACATACGATAACACGAGCAAATCAGAGCTTGCCTTGCTGGCTGAATAAGGGTTATTAGGAGAAAGCGGCGTCGTTTCAGTAAACGCGGGGTCATCCGCTTCTAAATCTCCGTACACCTCGTCTGTTGAAATATGAATCAGCTTCTTGGCTTTTCCCTGCAAGACCGCTTCAGCTAAACGATATGTCCCCATCACATTTGTGGTGATAAACGGCTCCGCTTGGGAAATGCTTCTGTCCACATGCGATTCCGCAGCAAAGTGAATCACGCCATCATAGGTCTCATCAAACGCCCGGTCGATATCCTCCTGAACGCTGATATCTCCTTTTATAAAGCGAAATCGGCTGTTTTCCTTTAATTTTTCCATTTCGTTCGGGTGGCTTGCGTACGTCAGTTTATCTAAAACGGTTATGCGCGCATCCGTTTCCTTCAGCATGAGCTTTGTAAACGTGAGCCCGATGAAGCCGGCCCCGCCCGTAACTAAATATGATTTTGCCATCACTTTTCGTCCTGTCCTTTCTGTAAAGCCTTGTGTACAAGCTGGGAGGCGAGATGAAGCGACTCGTGAGTTCCGGCATCTACCCACCAGCCTGATAACACATCATACGTAAGCTGGCTGTTTTCGATGTATAGATTATTCACATCGGTGATTTCCAGCTCACCTCGCTTTGACGGTGATATTTGTTCAATATACGAAAATACCTCCGCATCATACATATAAATGCCGGTTACACAAAGGTTAGTCGGCGGATGTGCTGGCTTTTCGATAATGGAACGAATCCGCTTGTTTTTCTCATCAATCTCAGCAATCCCAAAGCGTTCCGGATCATCAACTTCTTTCAGCAGCACCTTTGCTCCTTTACCCTGCTGTTCAAAGCGCTCCGTAAAAGGCTTTAATGAATCTTCGAATATATTATCACCTAATAATAAAATGAAAGGCTCTTTTTTCGTAAAGCGTTTTGCATAAGACAGCCCATCCGAAATGCCCGATGCGGCTGGTTGAACCTGATAAGTGATTGTAACGCCAAGCTCTTCCCCGTTCCCAAGCAGTTTATAAAATTGCGGCATATGCTCTTTTTGGCTGATGAGCAAAATATCTTTTATACCGGCTTCCTCCAGCTTCATGACCGACCAGTAAATCATCGGATACGGGCCTACCGGAAGCAAATGCTTGTTAACGGCCTTGGTTAAGGGCATAAGGCGCGAGCCGTTTCCACCGGCTAAAATAACACCTTTCACATTAACACTTCCTTACATGCATTTTTATACCTTTTGATCATACAAATCTTGAAGAATAGCTTTTCCTTAACGCGGGCGCGCCTAGAACATCTAACAAAAGCAGATTAGGCCTTTTGCGTTTTATTTCCCAGAGAATAATTTCATCGTGCTCTATTCATCAAATCAAAGGCCTGATCATTCAAGCCTAGGCAACCTAAATCCAGAGTTGAAACGCTCATTATTTCGCTCTCCTGCCCGGCCAAATATGATAATCGTAATACGACTGTTCAGCGGTGAATCCCATTCTTTCGTAAAGGCGAATCGCTCTTACATTATGAAGCTGCGTTTCCGCTGTTACCGTTTTATGCTTCTGTGTCTCCGGTTGTTCTATGAAATTCGCCAATAAATGAAACGCGATACGTTTTCCTTCAAATTCGGGCTTTACAGCCATCAAATCGACAGTACATTCATCACCTCTTGACAGGCCTTGAAGATAGCCGATGACCTCGCCGTTGTGCGTAGCGGCAATATTGACAGCCGCCCTTCCATTGAGATTGTTTCTTGTCCACTCCTGAAAGATCTTGTTTGCTGCTTCACGGCTGAGATAAGGATCTTGAAAATATTTGCTTTTTGCAAACGAGTCCCGTGCCAGCTGACATATCGCTTCTGTGTCTTCGGGCTCAGTCGGGCCTAGTTCGAAAAATGGCGGTGTTCTGTCATAAAAAGACGGGTACTTCGCCATCTTAAGCAAACCGCCGACAAAGTAAGAGTATGGCTGCTGCTGTATCACGTGCGCGGCACCGATATCTTCCGCCGGGACACGAACAGAGATAAAATCAGTTTCATCCATTTGGCGTACAGAATAAAAGGCTTGAAACAGCCTCTTCAATTGCCCGGTGCTGTTTGCCGCAAGTAGTTTGACGCTCATAACTTTCTTATGAAGCACCTGACTTTCCCACAGAGAATTTTCGTAAAGCAAGATGCCTTGGAGTCTGCTGCTTTCAAAAAGGCCAAGGGAAAATTGGTACGAAACATCCAGTGTTTGCTTCCTGCTTTGAAGGAATTTCTCAACCGCCTCTTTGGATACATTTTCTTTGACCGTATACACCCTTAACCAGCCCCTTTTACAATATCCTGCACAGCTTTTATGACATCATGTACATCCTCGTCAGAGAACGGGATCGACAGGGACCGTTTATAGTCATTCATGGCGATCGGGAAATCCGCTTTCTGGAACCCGAATTCCGTGCCTTTGGAGAGCCATCCCGATTCAAGCGTTTCTGTAACCTCCTGAATTTCTTCCTTACCGATTAACGGCAATGAGTAAGGGAGAAATTGGTTTCTCTTTTGTACCATTTCTTTGCGCTCCTATCATTTTATTCAGTTTCTTCCCGCCTGTAATCAACTCCTGTTTTGGCTTTCAGTAGCGCAAGTAAAGCATTTGTTGATTCTGCCACCGGATAATTAGCCGCTATGAATGCCAGGCGCGCCTCTTCTGCTTTTTGATGCACGGCGGGACTTCGAAGAACCTCAACCAAGGTGTGTGCCAGTTCATCCGGCTGGTCAAACATAAAATCGCCAAGAGATTCATAATACGGATACGAGCGATTTCCGGTCGATTTTCCGATCAGCACAGGCTTTTGAAACAGCATGGCTTCAAGTCCGACTGTTGAGGTTTGCGTCACTGCGGCATCAGCATACGGCAGCAAATCATAAAGCTCCAGCTCCTTTTTGATGACTCTGCATGCTTTATGTTTTTTCGCCGCAGCGTGATACAGATCAAGCTTGTTTTTTCCGATTTCCCACGGGTGGGGTTTGATGATGATTTGCAGCTGCTTCTGATCAGATAGCCCTTCCAGCACACCGGCGTAAAAATCTTCTGAAAACGGCTGGGTGGCAATAAGCACAATTTTTTTAGCCGGATGAAAAGCAAGTTTTCGATAGAATATGGACATATCCATAGGCGTTCTATTAAAAATCTGATCGAAGCGGGGATGTCCCGTGACGAGAATCTTCTCGGGTTTACAGCCTTTTCGTATAAACCACTCTGCTTCATACGCACCATAAACAGCTTGATAGGTTGTAAATACAGGAATAAAGGCTTCATCTCCCATCAATGCGCCATGTTGAAGGCAAATGCTGACGGCCCCTCTCCTTTGACACATGAGAGCGAGCACCCTGCTGTAAATATCTTCTGCCGTTCCGACAACAACAGCTGAAATCTTTTCCTGTTCAAACAGCGCATCAACTGTATCAATGGCCTCGATGAATAAAGGAATGTCTTTGAAAAGCCGGTCGCGAAACGCTTGATCACCGAATGCCGGATGATCGTCATAAGTGGCGAGAATCGAACAGGCGGTTTCGAGATATGGCTTCGAGTCGCCCTTTTGGCATGATTCCGCCATTTCTCGCTTGCTGATCACAGGCAGATCACAATAATGCGGCAAACTCCATCTGGCCAAAACAACCGTTTTTTCAGGATCAAATTGATAGTAATTTTCGTTTGAAAAACGTAGATAATCAAAGTGCAAAATGACTTTCCCTTTTACAGGTTTGTCATTTGTTTGAGTGATGTTTTGAATTCTTTCTTCAAAAAACGGCTGAATCTGTCCCTCATCGATATGCTGATCCACCGATCCGAATAACGCCGGTTCTTCTTCCATCATCACCCGCAGCTCAGGGCTGATGTATTGATAAAAATTACTGATAAGCGCAAGCGGAATCCCTTTGTAGCGAAGTTTGTCAAAAAGCTCCACATACTTCCGGTACAGCACCCAATAATTGCTTAAATAGGCCGACAAGCTCTCACCCCATTCCAAGCTTTTTTAATGATTCACGCAGCTCGCGGCAATTGCGCTGCGGCGGAAGGTTCCTGACGAATTCATTTTTTTCTGATTCAAACAGCTGAAAGTGAATCGATTGGTCGGTAATATAATTTAGATCCAGCTCCTCAGCCAGCGGGTAAAACGGGTAAAAATGATTGACTCTCCAAAAGAATCGGGCGTCCCCAATACGGTAAAACGCCGGGCTTTCATCCCAATAGGAGCCAAACTTCTCCTTTACCTTCTCAAGCACTGAATACCTGTGCATCACCGAGCAATGATCGATGGCGCAAGGCGCATTCCACGTCACTTGAGCCGCAGGCCGGACAGTTTCTTTCACAATGTCTCGATGCTCATTTAAATGATAGGTTTTGGAGGCTGAGTAAATCACAGCTTTTTCTGGATGAGCATCAAGCTCCTGCACCATTTTCAGAAGCCGGTCCGGCATATAGATGTTATCATCCGTTGCATAGGTGATATATTCACCCTCCGCCATCTCTATCGCCTGGTTGATCAGCGCCGCGTATCTCGTTTTTTCTGTTCTTTCCTTCACTCCAGATATATGACTCTGATAAAAACGCACTCGGTTATCCTTCAAAAAAGGGCGGATGACATTCAGCGTCTCTTCATTGGAGTTATCATCCATAATAAACAATTCAAAATCAGAAAACGTTTGTGAGAGTATGCTGGAAATGGACTTTGCCACATAATCGCTTTTGTTATAGCTCGTCATAATGACTGATACTTTCGGCAAATCCTACACCTCCTTCTTGGAACTTCACACCTGAAACTATCGTTATCTTATGTTGCTTATGCTCAAGTTGCGCTAGGGATACAAACCAATATGCGAAAAGTTTGTGTATGTCTAATAAAAGCAGCAGCTGCCCAGTTCAAAATCTGTGCTGTCGACTGTTCTTTTTCCGCATATTCCACGCTTTAGCCTCATAAGGTGAAAGAGATAAAAATCGCACCAGCGAATAAGATCGTTTTCCATCGGAGGTGAGTCATCGCGGAGCGTTCACCTATACATCCGGAACATGTTTTGAATGGTTTTCATAAAAAGGAGGAACGATATGAAACCGAAAAAAAATCAATATCAGCAAATGCAGGCATATGATAATATGCAGGGGTATCAGCCTCAGTACGGGGCCAATCCGTACCCGCAGCAAGGCCAAGGCCCACAAATGCAGACGATGGGGATGCAGCAAATGATGCCAATGCAGCAGGGGCAGCAAGGCCAGCAGGGCTTCGGATTCCCGGGCCAGCAGCAGGGAGGCGGGTTTCAAATCCCATCCGGGCCGACACCGTCAGCGCCTGGCCAAAACGTCCCGGGCATGCTGCCTGTCGAAGAGTCTTACATTGAAAACATCTTGCGCCTAAACCGGGGAAAAACGGCGACGATTTATATGACATTCGAAAACAGCAAAGAATGGGGCTCAAAGATCTTTCGGGGCGTGATTGAAGCAGCAGGCCGTGATCACATTATCATCAGCGATCCGAAATCAGGAACACGCTACCTGCTCTTGACGATCTACCTTGATTACGTCACATTTGATGAAGAAATTGCATACACATATCCATATTCCATGGCATCTTATTCGCCAAGGTAAAGAAAAAGCCAATCACTCATTTGATGAGGATTGGCTTTTTTGTTTATAGATATTTGACGGCTGCGACAACGATCATTATCCAAGAAATAATAAACGCCACACCGCCGAGCGGAGTAATGGCCCCGAGGATTGAGATTTGCGTCACACTGAGGATATATAAGCTTCCGGAAAACAGCACAATTCCCGCAAACATCAGCCAGCCGGCTGTCGTGACACTGCCGATGCCGGATAATTTATCGGCGAGAAACGCGACAACGAAAAGCCCAAGAGCATGATACATATGATACTGCACACCTGTGTGCCAAACCTGAAGGTATTTATCAGGAATTTTCCCTTCTAATCCATGAGCGCCAAATGCGCCGAGCCCCACGGCAAGCATAGCGTTTATGGCCCCTAATATGATAAAAACTTTCATCTGTCTCTCCCGCCTTTTCGTTAAACTCATATCATTTATCTTATCGCACCTGTACCAAAATTCAACGTTTGTTCTCCGATGACACGAGATTGTCGGATTTTCTCCTGCGCCAAAGCTGAAACTGGTCTGCCGCTATTGCAGCAAGCGTCCCTAGGACGAGCCCGTTGCTTAACAGAGAAATCACTACCGGATGCAAATCCTTTAATGCAGTGTCAGGAACAAACATGAAACCGACCCCAGTCAGGAGCGAGATGCCGATCACAGACCGCACCCTTTTCAATTCTTCTTTCTCATACGAATCAAATTCTGCAAAGGCCAGACCGCCCATTGCGGAGAACACAACAAAGTTTACCGCAAACCCAACGGGTGACGGCAGACTCGCAAACGCATTCATAAAAAACGGGATCACGCTGATTGCGACAACCAGAATACTGCCGAGCATAAACGGTTTTTTAGAAAACATTTTCGTCGTCTCAATAAAACCCGCGGCTCCAGAAATCGGAACTGGTGCAATAGCCCCCGTCAAACCGCTCAGCAGATGGCTGAATGAGGCGGCAAAACCGGCATGGCGTTCGTGGTGCTGTCCATCCGGCTGTTTGCCGAATTTTTTTACAGCAATGTCCACCACCTTCATGCTTGCCAGCATATTCACGATCAGCAAGATCGTAATAAAGATTGAGGTGATAATAAGACCGCTGTTAAATAACGGGGTGCCAAAAGGAAACAGAGAAGGCAGCTGAAACAGCCGGTCCGGCATTTCCATCGGCTTTGCCGCTCCGGCAGCCGCAAACAGCACCCAACCCCCGAACAGGGCCAATAAAATAGAATATTGCTTCAAAAACATGATATTCGAATTTGTCATCATAAAGGCGGCGGCAATCACAACAAGTGCCAGGCCAAATACAAGCCCGTCCACACCGTCCTTTCGATAGCCGATTCCAAGAATTCCTTTTATGATGGGCTGACTCAGCTGCATCACAAGCAGCAATAAATAGACACCCGTGACAACCGGTGTAAATAAGGCTGCAAGCCGGTCAATGACCTTGAAGACACTTAACAAAAAGAAACATACAGCGCTTACAAGCAGAGCCCCCTGCAAACCGCGCAGCGTGTCCCCATATGTCGCAAACACAGTTCCCGTCAGCCCTGCGTAGATTGTATACACTCCCCACCACAAGCCGGCAGGGCTTTCATTGATCGGCAGCCTGTGGCCTTTCAAACACTGGATGACGGCGGCAATTCCCAGTACAAAAAAAGTGCTTTGAATCAATCTCGCAGAATCCGAGTGATCCAAATGAAACGACTGAGCAACCGCCACCGGAACAACAATCGCCGCAGCAATGATAAACGCTGTCCACTGCAGCGCGCCAAGAACCAATTTCACGTGAGCTCAACCTCTCTCTTTAAAAATCAAATAAAGATTCTCCGTTTCCGTCCTCTTCCTGCTTCTCTTTTTCTTGCTTTCGATATTTGTTTAATCCCGCGCTTCCCATCATTTTTTCCATCATCAGCTGGTCTGTCGATGGCGTCGGGGCAGGACTTGGCGTAACGCTCGGCTGTATGCGGGGCGCGTTCGCGGTCTCCGGCTGATCCAGTACGACGTCACACAAAGACCGGACAACCGCTACGGAACGCTTCAGCTCCTCATCCCGTTCAGCCGTTTTTGCTTTTTTCAGCTCATCTTCCATCTTTTGAATCAAAGCAGATATATGAATGTTCATCAAGAACCCTCCAAAAAATAATTGTCATCTTCCTGCATTTTATCAAATTCCTGCAGTAAACGCAGATATGAGTTTGTTATTTTTTCTGCCAAACCTTGCGTATTTGACAAGCAGAAGAGATTTTTCACATAATAAATCACCTACCTCACAAAAAAGGAGAAACGGAATGAACACCATCCCCTCTATCGTCAGCAAGCACAAAGCCTATTTTGCGGCGGGGCATACAAGATCGCTCAAATCGAGACTGGACATGTTACAGAAGCTGAAACAAACCATCAAAACACATGAAGCCGATTTAACAGCCGCTCTCTATCAGGATCTCCACAAATCCGAACAGGAGGCATACACGACAGAAATCGGAATCGTGTTGGAGGAAATCAGCTTTGTGATGAAACGGCTGAGAAAATGGGCTAAGCCGAAACGTGTCAAAACACCGCTGACCCATTTAGGCTCCAAAAGCATCATTATCCCTGAGCCGTATGGAACCGTTTTGGTGATTGCGCCTTGGAACTATCCTTTGCAGCTGGCGCTTTCTCCCTTGATTGGCGCCATTGCGGCCGGAAACACAGTTGTTCTCAAGCCATCAGAATATACGCCGGCAGTTTCCGCTATTCTTTCCAAACTCATCAGCAGCGTTTTTCCGAGTGATTATGTCGCTATGGCGGAAGGCGGGCCCGACGTCAGCACCACATTATTACAGCAGCCCTTTGACTATATTTTCTTTACCGGCAGCGTCGCTGTGGGAAAAATCGTCATGGAGGCTGCCGCCAAACAATTAATTCCCGTCACCTTGGAGCTCGGCGGCAAAAGCCCCTGCATTGTCCATAAGGATGCTGACATACAGCTTGCCGCCAAACGCATTGTCTTCGGGAAATTCACTAATGCGGGACAAACCTGCATCGCACCGGATTATTTATTTGTCCACGAAGACATCAAACCGAAGCTCACAGAAGAAATGAAGCGGGTGATCAGTGAATTTTACGGCCCTCAGCCCGAACGGAATCCGCAGTACGGCAAAATCGTCAGCGAGCGCCACTATCAGCGGCTGCTCAGCTTTCTGAATGATGGAGTCCCGCTTACAGGCGGGCAATCTGATCCTGATCATCACAAAATAGCTCCGACCATTCTTGATCAAGTGAAGGATGACTCTCCGGTGATGCAGGAGGAGATCTTCGGGCCGATTCTTCCGCTGTTTACATACGTCGATATCGGCGAAGTCATCGAGAAAGTCCAAACGCGCCCAAAGCCGCTCGCCTTATATGTCTTCACCACAAACGAAGAAATCGAGCAAGCTGTTTTAGAGAAACTCTCGTTTGGCGGCGGCTGTGTCAATGATACGCTAATGCACGTCGCGACACCGTATTTGCCTTTCGGAGGCGTCGGAGAAAGCGGCATCGGCAGCTATCACGGATTTGACAGCTTTAACACATTTACGCACAAAAAAAGCGTCGTCAAACAAACGAACCGCTTCGACTTCGCTTTTCGTTATCCTTCCTCCAAAAACGGGCTGCGAATGATTCGGAACATACTTAAATAAAAAAGCGCAGAGTATCTGCGCTTTTTACAAATCCTTTATACACCAATCAATCGGCGCCTCTCCCATTTTCTCCAAGAACGCATTCGCCCGGGAAAACGGTCTGCTTCCAAAAAATCCGTTCCTTGCCGAAAACGGGCTGGGGTGCGTCGATTCAATGATAAAATGCTTAGACGTGTCGATCCGTTCTTTTTTCATTTGGGCATGCCGGCCCCACAAAATAAAGATCACCGGCCGCTCCCTTTCATTCAGCACGTCAATAATCCGGTCCGTCAGACGCTCCCAGCCTTTTCCCTTATGGGAATTCGCCTGTCCGCGCCTTACTGTCAGCACAGTATTCAGTAAAAGAACCCCTTGCTTTGCCCAGCTGACAAGCGATCCGTGATTCGGGATACTGCACCCGATGTCCTGCTGCAGCTCAAGAAAGATATTTTTTAATGAAGGCGGCTGCTTTACACCCGGCTTTACGGAGAAGCTCAACCCTTGAGCCTGTCCAGGCCCGTGATACGGATCTTGGCCGAGAATGACCACCTTCACATCATCGTATGAAGTATAATGCAGCGCATTAAAAATATCCCGGCTGTCCGGATAAATCGTTTGCTCCGCGTATTCCCGCTTCAGCATTTCTCTGAGTTCTTGATAATACGGTTTCTCAAACTCTTCCTTCAGCTGATTCCACCAGCTGTCCTGTAAAAGCTGTTTCAAGAGTCAGGCCTCCCTTACGAACGATGAAGCCTGGAATAGACAGGCTTGCCATCCCATACAATTTCACTTTTTGCTTCCCGTCTTTTCATCTCAGGCTCTTCAAGCAGAACGGCAAAGTTTTTCGTCGGCAGTTCCCCGAGTCCGTGCTTTTCACTTAAACGGTCCAAATATTGTTTCCGCTTGGCGCCAAGATCGGCCGACTGATTGTCCCCCGCGTCACTAAAGGCATAAATCACACTGGCACAAGGGACACGCTTCACCCGATAATCCTTAGCCGCGCGCAAATAAAAATCCCAGTCCCAATAATTGTGCACATCAGCATCGAAATACCCGATTTCATCATGCAGAAAACGTCTGTACATGCTGCCCGACGGCACGTATGTAGAGAACACTCTCATATCCTCATAGTCAGCGGTATAAGCAAACAGCTTCCGGGAAACTGGGTATCTTGTTCCGTTTTTCTCTTCAAACGAGACAATTTCCGCATCAGAATGAACAAAATCGGCCGTTTCTATTTCCTTCGCCATTCTCTCCATATGTCCCGGCGTAAAGAAATCATCATCATCACAAAGCATAATGCAATCGCCTGACGCCTCTTTTACACCGGCATTTCTTGCAGCCACATGCCCCGAGTTCTTTTCTAAATTGATGACAGCAATTGGCAGCTCCGGATACAGTGCTTTGACCGGCACGACCGATTCCCCGGCATCATTCACAATAATAACTTCATAGGGCTTCATGGTCTGCTGCGAAATCGACTCCAGAAGCTCACACAAAGCCGGAATTCGGTTATAGGTCACAATTACGATAGAAATCTTCATGATGCTCTCCTTCTCATTTTCATAGTCATGTACTATTAAAACATATATTGGACGGGAGATCAGTGGGAATATCCTACTGAAACGGGAAACTAAAATGATAGAAACAGCAAAGTGGCTCCGATCAGAAGCACCATGATCAGTATCAGATCTCCCAGGACATGAAAAAGATCCTTCAGCCGGACGCCATTCGGAAGAATGAGATGCCACAGCTTAGATTGATAGACCGGAAGCAGCACCAGCGCATAAGAAAGACACAAAAATGTAAAAGCCGGCGGAACAAGAGCACAGCCTGCATCGTCCCAATTCCTTACGATGTCTTTCATACTGGATCCATCTAATAAAAACAAAGATATCATGATGGCCAGCAACACAAAGGACCCCAATTGAACCTCGAACAGACGCATTTTTTGGTTATACGCAAACCGGACCGCCCAAAACCAGACGTAAGCATATGTACATAACAGCATAAGAATGGCACCGGCTGTAAATACAACATCAGGCAGCCGATCAAGCAGAAAAACAAAAGGCAAGCTGGCTAACATAGCCAAGAGCATGTAGCCGCCAGTAAACAAAAATACTGCTCCATGAGCCACAAAACCATATAAACAAGAGCTAATCCTCATGACATACACCTTCCTTACATAGAAATTCTATGTATATACCAAAAAAATCAGGCAAGCTTACGCCTGCCAATATAACAGCCCATTCGGCCGAATAATGGAAATAACAGCGTTGCACAGACACAAGTTCCTACAAGCCAGGGCGTCAGCAAGGATTGAAACAACGCGGCAGGAATCACATTGAAAAGAAAAACAAGCATAAAGATGACATTTGGCACCATGCAAATTAAAATCGTATGCAATACAAGCTGTTCTCCGCGTTTGCCAAACTCCCTCACCCCTTGATACCCAATCAGCACCCAGTAGATGATATATGCAGCTAAGATCAGCCACACAGAAACAGAAATGCCTTTCCATACTGCATAAACAACGGGTGATTCAAGCCAGACATGCATCATCGTAATGGCGGTGCCGACAGCAAATAATGCACTGTTACAGAAAAGATGGAAACACAAAAATGCACGGAACGTGACAGGCTGTTCTTTTTTAAACGAAGAAACAATGTCAGCAGGCGTTCCGAATACCTGTAGTAACGTTTGCATAGCTTCCGCCTCACTTTTCCCTTCTTGAAGAGAATGAAGCAGATGATGTTCAATGTGGCTCTCAATCTCTTCTATTACTGCCTCGCCTTCTGAAAGCTCCTTAAGCCCGTTTTTGATTTCAGATAAATACGCTTCTTTATCCATTCTGTCCGCCCCGCTTCAGCATTCGGTCCATCATAGCCGAAAAAACGCTCCATTCCTTCGTGCGTTCCGCCAACACCTCTTTGCCTTCATTTGTAATCCGGTAATATTTGCGGTCAGGCCCTTTCTCCTGCTTCTCCCAATATGACGAAATAAATCCTTGGCGCTCAAGCTTATGGAGAGAAGGATACAGGGTCCCTTCTTTCATCTGCAGTTCATTTCCGCTGCGTGTTCCCATTTCTTTGACAAGCTCATAGCCGTACATCGGCCGCTCGTTCAAAAGCGTCAATACCAATATAACGGTGCTGCCCTTAACCAGTTCACGATTTAACATCACAAAACCCCTACCTAGTTTTCTTATGTAGCATTTTACGAAAGCCCTTGGGTATTGTCAAATGATTCCTTTAGACCTTCTATATTGTGATACAGAGAAAATCTAACTATAATGAAAGACAAAACACGATGGAGGTTCAAAACATGTCTATGCATAAAGCACTCACCATTGCCGGCTCTGATTCCAGCGGCGGTGCTGGGATACAAGCTGATTTAAAAACATTTCAAGAAAAAAACGTATACGGGATGACCGCCTTAACAGTGGTCGTTGCGATGGACCCGAACAACAGCTGGGACCACCAGGTATTCCCGATCGATACTGATATAATTCGCGCCCAGCTGGCAACCATTACGGACGGCATCGGTGTGGACGCCATGAAAACAGGAATGCTGCCAACCGTTGACATTATCGAGCTTGCGGCAAAAACGATCAAAGAAAAACAATTGAAAAATGTGGTAATTGACCCGGTTATGGTTTGCAAAGGAGCTAATGAGGTTCTTTATCCAGAGCACGCCCAAGCCCTGCGTGAACAATTAGCGCCCCTTGCCACTGTCATTACGCCGAATCTGTTTGAAGCCAGCCAGCTCAGCGGCATGGATGAATTAAAAACAGTTGACGATATGATCGAAGCAGCGAAAAAAATTCATGAGCTCGGCGCTCAATATGTCGTCATTACAGGCGGAGGCAAACTCAAACATGAAAAAGCGGTTGATGTTCTCTATGACGGAGAAACAGCGGAAGTTCTTGAAAGTGAAATGATTGATACGCCTTATACACACGGAGCTGGCTGTACGTTCTCAGCAGCCGTGACAGCGGAGCTCGCCAAAGGTGCGGAAGTCAAAGAAGCCATTTACGCAGCGAAAGAATTCATTACTGCTGCCATTAAAGAATCCTTCCCGCTAAACCAGTATGTCGGACCTACGAAGCATTCTGCCCTGCGCCTGAATAAACAATTATAAACATAATCAAAAAAGGCTGTCCCAGCAGGACAGCCTTTTTTATATGACTGAAAACTTTCACAGAAAAAAACTGCCGATCCGGTCGGCAGCCTGTTTATTTGATTTTTAAATTGTTCGCAGATTGCCTCAAAAATGCTTCTATCGACTGAACAAAAAGTGCATATTCCTTCATTTGCTCATATGCCCGGGCAAGAATTTCCGCCGTTTCACTGTGCGGCGTTGTTCCGCCAAGCATTTTTTTCAGCTGAAGCAGCACATCCTTATATTCTTCCCGCTTATCTTCAACTTGGTCCGCAGCCTTTTCTAAACATTCCGGTGTTATCTTCTGTTCATGTATATTCAAGAAAACAACTCCTTTTACAGAAAAAAATAGTAGGTTATCGTTGAAGAATAGCACAGATGGCACAGATTTCACATAAGAAAATAGAAGGATTTTCTACATAAGGGTCCAAATTCCGACGTTCATTTCAGTTTTGCCGGTGGAACTGGCTGTCACTTCATGATTTCCCGGGAAAGGAAAATATCTCGCACTGAAGACCTCTTCTCCGTTGTTGATAAAGACTTCCACAGATGACGCGTCGATAAACATGTGCACGGTATGCAAATCCTTGATGCGGCAATGTCTCGCTTCTGTTCCTTTTCCATCGAAGCTCGTCCGCTCCAGTGTCACAATCCCCTCGTCCTTATGAAAGGAAAACGCAGCTGTTCCGCGAATACTGATTGAAAAACCAGTCTCCGTGTCAATGTCTTCAAGCAAGATCTCAGCTCTTTCAGGGTTTTCAACTGGCAGCGTGCCAGATGATCCATGCATGTTGATGTGTATTTTTTTCTCATTCCTGCGCATGGCTTTCAGCTCAGGCAGCGGCTGCTGAATCAGCTTTTGTCCTGATAGCGTCAGCTGTCTCGGCAGCGTCATACAGTGAATCCAGTGATAGTCAATCGTCGGATGGGACCCTTCATCCTGATCAGGCACAGCCATCCATGCAAACATAATCCGCCTTCCCTGATCGTCTTCAAGTGTTTGGGGTGCGTAAAAATCAAAACCTTGGTCAAGCTCCGTAAAATCCCCATGCCTTAGTTCAGGCTTGCTATAATCAAGACGCCCGATAAAATAACCTGATTGATACACATTTTGATAACGGATACCGTCAGCCTCAAGCCCTTGAGGCGAGACGATCAGCACGTCTGACCCTTGAAGGGAAAACAAATCAGGGCATTCCCACATGTATCCGAAATCGTCCAACCCGTTAAAGCCCGCGCCAGCTATCGGGCCGAGAAATCTCCACTCTGTCAGGTTATCAGAAGCAAACAGCACAGCGTGTCCCTGCAGACTCTCCGTTTGCGCACCGATCACCATATACCATGTTCCTTCATGCTCCCATACTTTCGGATCACGAAAATGCGCCGTGTATCCTTCCGGGAGGCGGGCGACGACACCCTTTTTCTCAAAGGACAGTCCGTCGTCAGACACAGCAAGGCATTGATACGTTTCCCGGTTCCCGTCCTGGTCCCTGACATTTCCTGTGTAAAATAGATAGAGCCGACCGTCTTTTGTGACAGCGCTGCCCGAGTAGCAGCCGTTTTTATCGAACCAATCACTCGGGGCAAGCGCAATCTCTTCCCGCTTCCAACTCACCATATCCTGTGTCGTATAATGGCCCCAAAATTTCGCGCCGTGCCCCGTCTGAAATGGCTGCCATTGAAAGAACACATGATAGCTGCCCTTCCAATAAATCACGCCATTCGGGTCATTCAGCAGGCCAACCGGGGGCATGATATGAAAATGCTGGCGGTACGGATCGCTGCTAACAATCGGCTCTTTTTTATCCACTTCCTCATAAGCTCGGCGCCGAAGCTCCTGATCATGTACTGTCATTTTTTCCTCTCCTCATCCTCGTTAATCTTCATGATAAGCGCTGCAATGAACGCTGATACTGCCGCAATCGCCATTCCAATCAGATAGTTGGCCAGGTTGCCGAAGCCAAACGGAGCCGCGATGGCAATCATCGGAATACCCGTTAACCCGTAAGCGTTTGCGGCAACATGTGTAAAGACAACGTATGCACCGCCCAATGCGCCTCCGATCATCGCGGCGATAAACGGTTTTCGGTAGCGAAGATTGACTCCGAATATGACAGGCTCAGTAATGCCGAGAAAAGCGGAAAATGCAGCCGGAAGCGCAATTTCTTTTGTCTTTGCCTTCTTCGCCATAAAGAAGACAGCAAGGCCGGCGCCGCCCTGTGCAACATTCGCCATAGACCAGATCGGCAGCAGATAGTTTTTGCCTATATCTGCAATAAGGCCTGCCTCAATCGCATGAAAGCTGTGATGAACGCCTGTCAGCACGATGAGTGAATACGTGCCCCCAAAAATCAGCCCCGCAACAAAACCGGCATGGTCATATACATACGTTAAAGCAACCGTAATGCCGGAGCCAAGGGCTCTGCCCAGAGGGCCAATCGCGATAAAAGCGACAAACCCGGTGACAATCACTGTAACAAAAGGTGTAACAAGCAAATCAACCGCGTGAGGAACCACTTTTCTTGTCCATTTCTCTACCTTGCTCATCACATAAACCGCCAGCAGAACAGGAATGACCGTACCCTGATAGCCGAGAAGCGCGATATCGAATCCGAATAGATTCATATAATCAGGTGTTGCTTCCGCCAACCCCCATGGATTCAAGAGAGTCGGATGAATCATGATTCCCCCGATAACTGCTCCCAAGTAAGGGTTGCTGCCAAACTCTTTTGAAGCGCTTACTCCAATGAGAATCGGCAAGAAAATGAATGCTGCACTTGAAAACATATCAAGCAGCTGCAGCAGTGCTGAGTCCTTGCTCATCCAATGGAACGCATTGATCATACCCAGTAATCCCATTAATAGGCCGCTGGCTACAATAGCCGGTATGATTGGAACAAATATATTAGAAAGCGTTTTCGCAAATCTCGCAGCAGGATTTAGCTTCTCTTTTGCCGCATCCTGATGGTTTACATGTTCTTCATGATCAATATCCGCTTCCTTCGAAAAAGCATCATACACCTTATTGACAAGGCCTGTTCCGAAAATGATTTGGTACTGGCCAGAGCTGCTGAAAGCGCCTTTGACGCCATCAAGATTTTCTACTTGTGCTTGATCTATCTTTGATTCATCCTTAATCACTAAACGCAGTCTTGTTGCACAATGAGCCGCGCTGATAATGTTTTCTTTCCCCCCGAGAAGCTCAATGAGGCGTTTTGCAGTCTCTTTGTAGTCCATCTTTTTCTCCCCCTTTTATTAAAACAAAAAAGACCTAAAATTCGCCAACGAATAAAGGACACAGTGATCCTTTTTCATTTACGCAAATTTTAGGTCTTGCCTGCTTTACCAGTCACAATCCCGCTTATTCAGATTGAGAATACGCTTTCATCATAAAACATGACAGCGTTTTCGTCAACTGTTTTTTAGTTAAAAAGTTTGATAAAACATGTAGACAAAAATTCGTAAAAATTACTTGTGAAACAATTCACAATATCATGCTATACTATGCTCAATCATAATAGAAAGCAGGAAAAGGCCATGGAGACTCAAGCATTGCAAAAGGTTGAACAGTACGCTTTGAAAAAACAAAATATATTCAATTCAAGCAAAACCCGTTATTTGCTTCGGTCGATTTTGGCCAGCATGTTTATCGGTTTCGGCATTACAGCCGCAAGCAAAACAGGCAGCTATTTCTCTATGGCCGATTCTCCATTTGGTTTCCGGCAGCAGCTGTCACATTCGGAGCCGCTATTCTGCTGATTGCTTACGGAGGCGGAGATTTATTTACCGGCAACACCTTTTATTTCACCTATACCGCGCTCCGAAAAAAAATCCGCTGGCGCGACTCCCTGTACCTGTGGATATCAAGCTATGCCGGCAACTTGATTGGCGCCCTCCTGTTTGCCATGCTGATCAGCGCAACAGGACTTTTTGAAGAGGCTTCTGTACATTCCTTTTTGATTCATCTGGCTGAGCATAAAATGGAGCCGCCCGCTTTTGAACTGTTTTTCAGAGGAATGCTGTGCAATTGGCTTGTGTGCCTCGCCTTTTTCATTCCGATGTCCCTCAAAGGTGAAGGAGCAAAGCTGTTTGCCATGATGCTTTTTATTTTCTGCTTCTTTATTTCTGGTTTTGAGCACAGCATTGCCAATATGTGCACAGTCGCCATCTCACTTTTGATCGATCATCCTGATACGGTGACACTGCTGGGAGCGGTCAGAAACTTAATTCCTGTGACGCTAGGCAATCTGACCGCGGGAATGGTAATGATGGGCTAGATGTACTATACGCTGAATCCCGATCAATAAAAAAAAACTTCCAGAGAAGACTCCCTGCAAGTCAAAGCGGTTATTCCGAGAGATCTTGAAGACGCTGGACATGCAGCGTGATATAGCCGGCCTCGGACTCCGGCAAATGTAATTGATATTCATTTTTCAAAAACTCCGCCAGCTCCAGCGCACATTGATAGGCAAATGAATACTTTTTTTGGATGAAATAAAGCATCTCCTCGTCCATACGATGGAGCGCTTCATTTGATTCCAACCGGCTGACCGCGTATCGCAAATGCGTGACAAGGCGTTGATAGGAAATGCTGTTTTCATCCACCTTTCGATTAAAATAGTTTTCTATTTTCTCTATCATTTCTTTAATCATGGTCGTATGCTTCAGCGCTGAATACATGCTCTCCGCATCCATCTTCGCCGTATGGATGTGAAGGGCAATATAGCCCGCTTCATCTTCAGGAAGAGACACGCCCAATGTCTCTTTTACGTGTCCGATCGCCCAGAGGCCGATCTCATATTCTTTTTTATAGAGCGCCTTGATCTCATGCAGCAATTTATTCTGCACAAGCAGCCCATTTTGAACCCTTTCGATCGCAAAGGATAAATGGTCAGAAAGCGCGATATGAATGTGATCGCTCAGCGGCGCCGCGAGCTCTCCTTCCGCATAGCTGATGATATCCTCAGCTATTTCTATATGCTCCTCCGGCAGCGTTTGCAGGATTTGTTTGAACTTTTCATTCTCGTCGTGCACGACAAAGATCTTTTCCACTTTATTCATAGGGATGAGATCATTTTTCTTTTTTTGAAAAGCGATTCCAGGTCCCATCACAATTTTTTCCTGATCATCCTCTTTTATTAAAGCCGCATTGTTGTTTAATACTTTATAGATTTTCAAGAGGCTATCTCTCCCGCCAATTTGCTTTTGACTGGGATTTTACCTCCTTTTGACCGCCATGTAAAGATGCGGGCCCGCTCTCTCCTGTTTTGGCGATTCCTTGAAGGCTTGCAGACATCTTCTTTTATAAAGCGCGGCGGCTTTTGCTTTCTGCTTTTCTTCCTCATTCACAGCCATCCGCCATTCATAAAACGAAACAAGCCCTGCGGCCTGCACCGCCGCTTTTCTTTGGTATGTACGCTGAGCCGAATAGACCGCGGCAGCCGCAGTTTTTCTGTCCGGCGTCACCCAGTTCATCAAAAAGACCATCCACACCCGTAAAGATACAAGCAAACGTTTCATAGAAAAACATCCCTCCGCTTCTTTTTGGCAGGCAGCCTTTTTAGCAGCCCGTTTTCTCAGCCGAGCCCGCGGGAAAAGACGGCCGATTTCTTTTCTCGCAAACTAGCGGCTCTAGCAAAACTCATGACTCTATGATAGACCGTGGGAAGAGAATTCTTTGTCACAATATGAGTGAAAAAACCAACTAGTTTTTAGAAGTTTTGTTGAAAGCTGAAAGAATTGAAATGAAAATTGGAGAACTGTTTTAAAAACTTTATACACAGGTTATCCCAAAGATAAGAACAACTTAATCACAATAGATATCCACATGTCCACAAACCCCTTCTATATTTTGTATAGGAACATACATTCCCAACTATATATATACACAGGTTTATTCACTTATACACAGGGTTCTGTGTATAACTCCTTCGTTATACACAAGCAAAATCCAATAAATGGTCCAAATGACACAAGGACTTTTTTGAATTTTCAAGAAATATATACTAGATCTTCACCATTTTTCTAAATACAAAGGGGGAAACACATTGAAAAAAGGGATCATTCGCTTTCTGCTTGTAAGTTTTGTTTTATTTTTTACGTTATCCACAGGTATGACGGGCGTCAAGGCAGCGCCGGCTTCTTCAAAAACATCGGCTGACCTGGAAAAAGCCGAGATATTCGGTGATATCGATATGACAACAAGCAAAAAAACAACCGTTATTGTGGAATTAAAAGAAAAATCCTTGGCAGAGGCGAAGGAAGCGGGAGAAAGCCAAACGAAAAGCAAGCTGAAAACCGCCCGCACCAAAGCAAAAAACAAAGCCGTTAAAGCGGTGAAAAACGGAAAAGTAAACCGGGAATATGAACAGGTATTCTCAGGCTTTTCTATGAAACTCCCAGCTAATGAGATTCCAAAACTTCTCGCGGTAAAAGACGTAAAGGCAGTATACCCGAACGTCACATATAAAACAGATCATATGAAGGATAAAGACGTCACAATCTCCGAGGACGCCGTATCACCGCAAATGGATGACAGCGCACCGTATATCGGAGCAAACGACGCATGGAACTTAGGCTACACAGGAAAAGGAGTCAAAGTGGCAATTATTGATACAGGGGTTGAATACAATCACCCTGATTTGAAGAAAAATTTCGGACAATATAAAGGATATGATTTCGTAGACAATGATTACGATCCAAAAGAAACACCAACAGGCGATCCGAGGGGCGGAGCAACTGACCATGGCACACACGTAGCCGGAACTGTTGCCGCAAACGGAACGATTAAAGGCGTAGCGCCTGATGCCACACTTCTTGCTTACCGTGTTCTTGGCCCTGGCGGAAGCGGCACAACGGAAAATGTCATTGCCGGAGTAGAACGCGCTGTACAGGACGGAGCAGATGTGATGAACCTGTCTCTTGGAAACTCATTAAACAACCCGGACTGGGCGACAAGCACAGCGCTTGACTGGGCCATGTCAGAAGGTGTTGTCGCAGTAACGTCAAACGGCAACAGCGGACCGAACGGCTGGACAGTCGGATCACCAGGCACTTCAAGAGAAGCAATTTCTGTCGGTGCGACTCAGCTGCCGCTCAATGAATACGCCGTCACATTCGGCTCCTATTCTTCAGCAAAAGTGATGGGCTATAACAAAGAGGACGATGTCAAAGCGCTCAATAACAAAGAAGTTGAGCTTGTTGAAGCAGGAATTGGCGAGGAAAAGGATTTTGAAGGAAAAGACCTGACAGGCAAAGTCGCCGTTGTCAAAAGGGGCGGCATTGCGTTTGTGGATAAAGCGGATCATGCAAAAAAAGCCGGCGCCATCGGCATGGTTGTGTATAACAACCTCACTGGGGAAATTGAAGCCAATGTGCCGGGCATGTCTGTCCCAACGATTAAGCTTTCATTAGAAGACGGCGAAAAACTCGTCAGCGCCCTGAAAGCAGGCGAGACGAAAACAACATTCAAGTTGACGGTCTCAAAAGCGCTTGGTGAGCAAGTAGCTGATTTTTCATCCCGCGGCCCTGTAATGGATACGTGGATGATTAAGCCGGATATTTCCGCGCCGGGCGTCAATATCGTCAGCACCATTCCGACACATGATCCTGGCCACCCTTACGGCTACGGATCAAAACAAGGAACAAGCATGGCATCTCCTCATATTGCCGGAGCGGTTGCCGTTATCAAACAAGCCAAACCAAAGTGGAGCGTTGAACAGATCAAAGCCGCCATCATGAACACCGCTGTCACCTTAAAGGATGGCGACGGAGAAGTGTATCCGCATAATGCCCAAGGCGCAGGCAGTGCGAGAATCATGAATGCAATCAAAGCTGACTCACTCGTCTCACCTGGAAGCTATTCATATGGCACATTCATGAAGGAAAACGGAAATGAAACGAAAAAAGAAACCTTTACGATTGAAAACCAATCTTCCATTAGAAAGTCATACACACTTGAATACTCATTTGAAGGCAGCGGCATCTCCACATCTGGTACAAGCCGTGTTGTGATTCCGGCACATAAATCCGGAAAAGCCACTGCAAAAGTAAAGGTCAATACAAAGAAAACAAAAGCCGGCACCTATGAAGGAACGGTTATCGTCAGAGAAGGCGGAAAAACCGTTGCTAAGGTGCCTACATTGCTGATCGTCAAAGAGCCTGATTATCCGAGGGTAACATCTGTCTCCGTCAGCGAAGGATCTGAACAAGGCACCTATCAAATTGAAACCTACCTTCCTGCGGGAGCAGAAGAGCTGGCGTTCCTCGTCTATGACAGCAGTCTTGATTTTGCGGGCCAAGCCGGCATCTATAAAAATCAAGATAAAGGCTATCAGTACTTTGACTGGGACGGCACGATTAATGGCGGAACAAAGCTTCCGGCCGGAGAATATTACTTGCTCGCCTATGCCGCGAACAAAGGCAAATCAAGCCAGGTTCTGACGGAAGAGCCTTTTACCATTGATTAATAAGAAGCCCTGCCGATTCGGCGGGGCTTTTTCAGCTATTAATTCGCAAATGCCTCCTGCAGCAAGCGGTAAGAATGGAGCTTATCTTCAAAATGGTGTGTGATGGTCACCGCCATGATTTCCTCTGTTCCATACGCTTTACTCAAAGCCAGCAGCTGCTCCTTCACCTGTTCTTTCGTGCCGACAATCATTCGATTTCGATTATCAGCAATACGTCTCTGTTCATAAGGGGAGTACGTATTTTTCCGAACAGCTTCATACGAAGGAACACCTTTTAAAGGAATGCCCTGCTCCCCTGCTAAAAGCGTAAAATCAAGCACAGCCGCAAGCTCCTCTGCCTTCTCCTCCGTGTCAGCACAAAGAACGAAAACAGCGACTGCCGCTCGGGGCGTGTCTCCTAATACAGACGGATTGAATCGTCTTTTATACTGCCTGACTGTATCCTCACCGCCCTCCCCATTGATAAAGTGGGCAAACATATAGCCAGCACCCGAATCAGCGGCAAGCAGCGCGCTTTCTCCAGATGAGCCAAGCAGCCACACATCAGGTGCGGTTGAAATATGCGGCGCTGCCGTCAGATTCGGAAAACGATGTTTGTCATCCGCCAAATCATGCAAATACATGGTCAGCTCCTCGATTTGCTGCGGATACTGATCGGCATTCCGCTTCCCGCCGTCATTCAGCGCCCATGATGCAATCGGCATTCCACCTGGTGCTCTGCCAAGCCCCAGATCAATTCTTCCCGGTGCCAGCCCTTCCAGCACACGGAAATTCTCAGCTACTTTATAAGCGCTGTAGTGCGGCAGCATGACGCCGCCTGACCCAACACGGATTCGATCCGTTTTCGCCGCTATATGACTAATCAGCACTTCTGGGCTTGATCCTGCCAGCCGCTTTGAAAAATGGTGTTCAGACACCCAAAATCTCTTATATCCAAGGTCCTCAGCAGCTTGCGCAAGCGCAACGGTTTGCTGCAATGCTGTTTCTGCAGAGCTGCCTTCTGATACCGGAGATTGATCTAATATACTTAATGAAATCATCCCTACCACCTCATTCTCATCGTATCACTGATCCCCTATTTTTTCTCCAAAGCCGCTCACATGCTTATCATTGTCTCCCGATCATTCGCCATTTATTTGTGACAACATGTCTCTATTTGTCGGAATATGTTACACGTGAAACATGAAAACCTCTCCGAACCGGAGAGGTTTGCTTTAGTTCTTATTAAAACCTTTTTCTTTCACATAGTCATTTAAATACGTACGCGGCTTCTGCTTCATAAAGTTCAGAATCTGGTCAGACCACGTTTCCACACGCTGGCCGTTTGTTCTTTCTCTATAATAATCAGAAATGGTTTGATCATACGCATCCATCGTATTGCGGAAATCGTCTGTGTTCACATTATACGTATTCTCATGATAGACCGCCTGTTTTGGCAATCTCGGTTTTTTGCCGGATAGGTTGGCAGGATGGCCCACTGCCAGACCGAAAAGCGGAAGCACATGGTCAGGCGTTTGCAGCACCTCTGTCACCTTGTCCAGTTCGTTTCGAATACCACCGATATAGCAAATGCCCAGCCCCATAGATTCAGCAGCAATGCTCATATTTTGCGCTGCCAGCGCCGCATCAATCAAGCTCACCATAAACATTTCCGTATTTTCGAGCAGCTCAGAAATATGTTCGCCTTTTTCCTCAGCCAGTTTTTGATGGCGGTACAAATCCGCACAAAACACAAAAAAGTGCCCGTTCTTCTCAACGTAAGGCTGATTTCCGGCAAGCACAGACAGCTCGCGTTTTTTCTCAGGATCGGAAACCCCGATAATTGAATATGCCTGTACGTAGCTGGACGTTGACGCAGCCTGTGCACTTTTCACTAATGTATCAATTTCCTCAGCAGTCAAAAGCTGATCTGTAAAAGACCGGATGGACCGATGATTCAAAATGGTTTCAATTGTGTTATTCATCACAAGAACCTCCTTATCTGTTTTTATCATATCCGAAAAAAAGTGAACTCAAAAGCGAAATGCTCTAAACAAAAAAAGACAGCCTCTAAAGGCTGTCTTTATCTTAAGAATTAAAGAGATAGCTTCTGTATTTCGTCAGCTGCACACTTGCATTATACACAATCCCGAAGCCAATCAGCGTGGAAAGTGTAGAGCTTCCCCCGTAGCTGACAAACAGCAGCGGAATCCCGGTAACAGGCATAATACCGATGTTCATTCCGATATTCTGGAATGTGTGTATCACAATTAATGCTGTATAGCCAACGCAAAAGAAAGAAGCGAAACGGTTAAACGGATGTATTTTGTCAATCAGAACGACAAGCCTGTAGATTAAGAAGAAGAACATGATGACGACAAAGGCACAGCCTAAAAATCCAAAGGATTCACCTATGATAGAGAAGATGAAGTCAGTTGTACTTTCTGGAACATAAACCTTTAAATCAGAAATGCCATTTCCTAAAATGCCACCAGATCCTATAGCCATGATAGCTTGATCAACTTGCCACCCGCTATCATCATTCTGTGTGTCATTTGAATCAGAAACCCAAGAAGTAACCCTCTTAATTTGATATTCCTGTATTCCGACTGATTTAGCAGCGTCGGGAAAGTTTATCATTACTAATAAAATTAATGAAATGAGTAAGATACCTGAACCAGCAATGATTGTTATCAGTTTCCAATTGATCCCTGACATAAAAACCATTACAAGAACGATAAACATACATATTCCCGCAGTCCCAGCATCCTGCATCAGGATAAGACCAACAGGGATAACTGCGACACCCGCAATCTTTAATAACAGGTGAATATCATCTCTAAGCGTCCGGACTCCTTTAGGATTGGCTTTTCCGATGACTGAAGCTAGCATCATAATCAAACCAACCTTCATGAACTCTGACGGCTGTATGGTTATTCTCCCAAACCTAAACCAACTTTTTGCGCCTTTAATGACAGGTGCGATGGACTCAGGACTAATCTTAAGAATAATCAAAGATAAAATACCAATGATAAAAATATATAAACTTAATTTTTCAAGCTGTTCTAAATCAAAGTACAAAAGGACTGTGATGGCAACAGCTCCCAATAAATAAAACACAATTTGCTGTATCCAATCCGTGTTCCCGTACTGTCCAAATTGACCAGCAGCATAAATTGATACTACGCTTATAATAAAAAACACACCAAATATAAAAATCAAATCCCCCTGGTAAAAGGGGCTTTGCTGTTTCTTATATCGACCCATTCTATCCCGCCTTACATTTTCATCGGAAAATCACTAATGTTTATTATACATGAACCTCGATCAAGATGACACGTGAAGCTCGTTTCCTTTTATGTTTTTTGCGCATCTACAGCGCTTTTTCAGCTACACGAAATATGACGTATCATAAACCAAAACGTTTCGAATGACACAAAACTTTTCAAATGAAAAAAACCCCACTATAAAAGGGGTTAAAAGAAATTCATAAGAAATGGAGGTTTTAATTGAAATTCGTCATCAAGCCGTTTGATTTCCGATACCGGTCCTTTTATCATGCCTGTTTCAAAAAGGAAACGAGCACTCCTGGCACCTAGGAAGAAAGCGGTTAAAGAAGATATGCTGCATTCTATTAGATGGTCAGATGACTCTTCCGGAATGATCTGCACCTGCTGGGACTCGACACGGAAAGTCTGTCGATTCCACGGGGCCCATTGATCCGTCACCTTAAAGTCAAAGGGAGCTGTCAGCCGAGATTTTGGATATTCCCGTAAAAAACCTTCAACGTCAACGATGCGCGCCATACTATAAGGATATATCTCTTGTTTGACCCGGGGTTCGGCAGTTAAAAAATCAAGATCTTCCTCCATTTGTACAGTCAGTTCTACTTCATTTAGCATCGAATCATGCTGGCAAATAAAATTCCACAAGCCTCTCTGGGCCTCCCTGTTCAAATAAACAAATTCTTTAACTCGCATCGTTTTATTTTTAATGTCATACACAAGATATCCACAAAACACTCCACCTTCAGAGATATACATAGCCTTCATACCATCGATCTTCTCTGTCCAGTGCTCCTTTGAACGTTTCATTAGCCCATTATGCTTCGTTCTATACTGATTATAAATGGCATTCACTGCATCTGTTTCATTCTCTTGAAGCCTCCTCATGTATCCAGAGGTATCACCTAGCTTTTGCAATTGTTCTTTAAGGTAAGTCAGACGTTTTTGATAGAAACAAAGTTCCCAGCCAAATTTGCGGTAAAAGGAGATTAGGAACGGATGCAAAAAGCTGATGGTTTGGTTTTCTTTCTTCATGACCGTGAGAGCGTTCCGAATAAGTTCCTTTACTGTTCCTTTTCTTCTGTATTCAGGCCAGGTTGCCACCCCAGCAATACCTCCCATCTTCATCTCCTGCTCCTCAAGCATGACAGAAAAGGGAATAATGTGAAGCTTAGAGAAGAGTTTCTCTTGTTCCTTCATTCCGATGATGTAATGGTTCTCTAAAGCTTTTACTTTCTCTTCTCGTTCCTCATCACTGAGTTCTATCTGAAAAGCATATTCAGACATGCGGATCACTTCTCGCCAATCTTCTCTTTCAAGCTTTATTACCTGATACATCTGCATCCTCCTTTTTTTAAAAAGAAAGCTCCGTACATTCTCCTATCTTACAGCGTTTAAAAATAAGACGATAGGTCTAACTCATTTTTTCAAAAACGTGTATCAATTTCTGGAAAACATGGTATAATAATTGTAACAGAATGTTCACAAAACAACCACAAAACAGACACAACTCAGTTCCTCTATTTCATTTTTGTAAACGTTATCACAAAATGAAAGGAGACGGGTATGATGGACATGTTTTTTGCTTACTTATTGGTTGCCAGCGCAACTCCTCTCTTTATTTGGCTTGATAACAAAAAAGTCGCACTCTCAGCTATTCCGCCAATCATCTTAATGTGGGTCTTCTTCTACTTTTACGCAACAGAAAGCCTTTCTCCACTAGGACATACTCTCATGATTATCTTGTTTGCCGTCAACGTCATTGTCGCTCATATCGCTGCATTTATCATTTACGGTCTTCCGTATCTTCGCAGAAAGCGAAGCAGCTGAGGACAGCAAAAAACCCTCTTCTAACGAAGAGGGTTTCAGCGTGTCGACAAACCCTCGCATTCGTTGTCAGTCCTGCGCGTTGGTGCTCACGAATTGCTGCATTCGCTGTGCTCCAATGCTCGTCCTTCCTAGACTTCAAGGGTTTTCAATCACGCTGAACAAATGATAAAATCCCAAAAAAATTTCGTTTTGGGATTTTGCTAATAATAAAAACCCTCTTCTAACGAAGAGGGTTTTTGTATTATTCGTTGTGGCCTGAATGCTCTGAGTGTCCAGCGCCTCCAGGAGGATTTCCATCCATATGGTCACCATGGTGATAGTGAGCCGCAAAAATCCAGATGGATCCAAGCACGATAACGATCGCGCCAAAGAATCCGAACAGCGTGTTTCCGACTTGGATACCGCCGTTTTCGCTCTCTGTCATGTGCATGAACATGAGAAGCTGCAGCGCCGCCTGAATGAAGGCAAAGCCGAAAATGATCCAAAGTTTTGCTGATGAGCTTAGGTCAGTATACACTGCAACCCATAGAGCCAGCAGGGTCAAAACGATAGACAGTGCAAAACCTACAATGTGCTTCCATGGAAAGTGACTGTGTTCAGCAGATTTGTTTGCCATTTTACAGACCCCCCAATCCCATGAGATAGACACCTGTAAAGATGAAAATCCATACAACATCTAAGAAGTGCCAGTACAAGCTTGAGATAAAGATTTTAGATGAAGTTTGCGGAGTTAAGCCGCGTTTCTTCAACTGAATCAGAATTCCTGTAATCCAGAAAATACCGATTGTTACGTGAGTTCCGTGAGTTCCAAGTAAAACAAAGAATCCAGACCAGAACGCACTTGTACCGAGAGATGCTCCTTCATGTACATAGTGGACAAACTCGTTGATCTCGCAACCGACGAAGCCGGCGCCAAGAAGAAGAGTAATAATTGTCCAAATGACTACGCCTTTTAAACTTCCGCGGCGCATTTCATGAACAGCGATCCCGCAGGTAAAGCTGCTGATAAGCAGCAAGAACGTCATAATCATTACCAGATTCACTTCAAATAGTTCGTCCGGTAAGACACCTCCTGCTGTTCTGTTTTGAAGAACGAAGAAGGTTGCAAATAGTGTTGAGAACAACACAATTTCTGCCCCTAAAAAGATCCAAAACCCGAGAATATTAAGTCTGCCGGTTTCAGATTGATATTCCATAGGCGCGTTAGAATTGCCGTGTTCTGCATGTTCCATAACTCACGCCTCCTTATTCGGAAATCTTTCTTTCCGTCTCTTTTATTTCATCAACACTAATGTAATAGCCGTTGTCGTATTCGAATGAACGCAGAACCATGCAGAGCAGGACTCCGATCAATCCGACTACGCCCATCCAGTACCATTCAAAGACAAGTCCAAAGCCGGCAATACCGAAGGCAACAGACATAAAGAACGGTCTGCCAGAGTTGCTTGGCATATGGATTTTCTTGAATTTGCTTTCAGGGTATAACTCGGTTTTTTCTTCTTTCATATGATGGAATGCATCTTTAGATTTGACTTCAGGAAGCACCGCAAAGTTATAATGCGGCGGAATCGCAGAAGAAGTCGCCCAATCAAGACTGCGTCCCACACCCCATGAATCTCCGCTGATTTCACGAGTAGAGTAGCGGAAGCTGTAGTAGATGTTATAGCAAAGGATCAAGAATCCTACACCCATCATGAAAGCTCCGACAGTTGAAATAAAGTTCAATGTTGTCCAGCCGTCATTCGGTCCGTATGTGTAAATACGGCGAGGCATGCCTTGAAGCCCCAAGAAATATTGCGGGAAGAAACAAATATTGAACCCGATCATAAAGATCCAGAAGAACCATTTTCCGATTCTTTCGTTCAGCTTGTGGCCGAACATTTTTGGATACCAGAAAATAAATCCGGCAAAACAAGCAAATACAGTACCTGCGATCAGCACATAGTGGAAGTGAGATACCAGGAAGTACGTATTATGGTATTGATAATCCGCTGCTGCCATCGCAAGCATAACCCCTGTAACCCCGCCGATTACGAAGTTAGGAATGAACGCAAGCGCCCACAGCATAGGCGTTGTAAAGCTGATTCGGCCTTTATACATGGTAAAGAGCCAGTTAAAGATTTTAACCCCGGTCGGAATCGAGATAGCCATTGTCGTAATTGAGAAGAAAGAGTTAACGGACGCACTGTTCCCCATTGTGAAGAAGTGGTGAGTCCAAACTAGGAAACTCAATACGGAGATGGCGATAATAGAACCAACCATCGCTGTGTAACCAAACAATTGTTTTCTTGCAAAGCTTGAGATAATCTCAGAGAAAATACCGAATGCCGGAAGAATAACGATATATACTTCAGGATGTCCCCAAATCCAGAACAAGTTAGCCCAAAGCATCGGCATACCGCCTGCTTCCAATGTGAAAAAGTGAGCACCGAACAAACGATCAAATGATAAAAGTGCTAAAGCTACTGTAAGTACAGGGAACGCAAACACGATAATAACCATTGTGATCAGTGTTGTCCATGTGAACATTGGCATACGCATTAATGTCATGCCTTTTGTTCTCATTTTTAAGATTGTTACCATAAAGTTGATCCCTGTCATCAGGGTACCGATACCGGCAATCTGAAGTCCGAGGAGGTAGTAGTTCTCACCCGGCCCAGGGCTCATATCATTACTTGCAAGCGGCATGTAACTTGTCCAGCCTGCGTTCGGAGAACCTCCGATAACGAAAGAAATATTGAAAAGCATCGCCCCTACGAAGAACGTCCAGAAGCTAAGGTTGTTCAAGTAAGGAAACGCAACGTCGCGGGCACCGATTTGAAGAGGTACAACAACGTTGATAAGACCGATTAAAAACGGCATCGCCATGAAGATGATCATGATTGTACCGTGAGTTGTAAAAATTTCATTATAGTGGTTTGAGTCTAAAAAACTGTTATTCGGAAGCGCTAGCTGGGCACGCATCATCAGACCGTCGACACCGCCGCGGAATAACATAATTACAGCAGATATAATGTACATGATTCCGAGTTTTTTATGGTCAACAGTAGTTATCCATTCGGACCAGAGCCATTTCCACTTTTTGAAGTAAGTCAGTACAAAAATGATGGCAATGGTTGAAAGCGCAATGGAAACTTGTGCGCCCAGAATTAATGGGTCACCAGTTACGAAAAATTCATCCCATTTGAATTTCATGCGGGCTTCCTCCTTTCCTGATCAATATCATTCTTCTGTATCATCAGACTTCTTAAATTCATTTTCTTTTACGTTTTCAAACGGATCAGTTTTAGAGTGCGGTGAAACGGCTTGATAGCCAAGGCGTTTACGGGCCTCCATCGCGTATTCAGCGTCTTGTCCGTGATCAACGTATTTTAAGTGAGTAGAAGAGAACGTTAATTCGTCCACATTTTCAGGAAGCATTAATTGATCATACTTCTCTTTTGTCAGCTTAGGAGCCTCATTTTGAGTCTTTTTCACCCAGCTGTTAAAGTCTTTTTCTGTTACAGCATTCACATCAAACTCTTGGTCTGCAAAATGTTCACCTGTGAAGTTCGCGTTGCGTCCTTCGTAAGTTCCCACTTTATCAGCCTGTAAGTATTGATCCATCAGCATTCCTGCCATCGCATATTTTTGTCCTCCAAGCTGAGGAATCCATAGCGAAGCCATTGAATCTGCAGATGAGATTTTGAACAAGATTGGGCGGTCGACAGGAATGTTTAAGTAGTTGACCGTTTCAATATCCTGTTCAGGGTAGCTGAATACCCATTTCCAGTCTACCGAAGTAGCATAAACAACTAGAGGCTCTTTGTCCTTTGTTGCTTCAGGAGCTTTTTCTAACGAATATATCGTCTGTACGGTTGGCACAGAAAGTGCAATGACGATTAAAATTGGGATCACTGTCCAGACTACTTCTAAGAACGTGTTACCATGAATTTCTGGGTTATAAGATCCATTATCTTTGCCTTTACGGTCGCGGTATTTTACTAAAATAATGGTAAATAGAACAAAGACGACCCCGACAATAAACAGCATAAATCCGATAGATAACAGGATTAAATCACTTTGCTGTTCAGCTACAGGCCCTTTCGGATCTAGTACTGAAGCATTGCTGCATCCCCCAAGGACGAAAACCACAGTTAACAGCGCTAATACAAGCAACGGTTTTAATGCTCTGAACAAGAAGATCACCATCCTTCCTATTGATGTAATAAATCTGAAGTGCATACTTCCTCAAAATCTTTTCTCTACTTTGTTATGCTATCAAAAAGTTCACTTATTAGCTTTATTTTTTTATAAACTTCATCCCATTTTCGCTTAAATGTCATAAAATCGACAAAAATTGCTCCAACTTTATTCACATCTATCGCTTAAGATGAAAAGTTTCTAGTTATTTCCGCATATAAGTAAAGAAAGATGATGAAGAACTAATTCTGACAAATAAAGGTTTACCACAATAAAAAACTTAGGTCAATCAAAAGTTTCATTTTGTTAAACTTTCTAGAAAGGAATTAATTTTTCCTTGTCTAGCATCTTTTCACACGGCTTCCATTTTAACGCATCAAATATTGAAAGAAAAGGCTCAATAAGGCGTCGATATGCTCCAAACTGTTCCCATTTTTTAAGAGAGCATCCAATTGTTTATCTTATACAAAAAGGAGGAATGATATAAGCAAATAAATATAATAGGATGTGTTGCATGATGAGTTTTATTATTTCACTTATCGTCGCTATTATTATCGGCTGGCTTGGAAGCCTGTTTGTTAAAGGAGATATGCCAGGAGGAATTATTGGGTCTATGATCGCAGGTCTTATTGGCGCCTGGATCGGCCACGGGCTTCTCGGAACATGGGGGCCGCATCTAGCCGGATTTGCCATCATTCCAGCGATAATCGGAGCGGCTATTGTTGTATTCTTAGTAAGCCTGCTAACCAGAAAAAGAGGATAAGAGAGACAGCGCCTGAAGCGTACGCGCTTTGGGCGTTTGTTTTTGCCATCTAAATCGAAAAAGCCTCAACCCTAGTGGTTGAGGCTTTTGACTGGTTTGACGCCTAAATGATCAATGAACCTGCTGAAGGCCTGTTTTCCTTCCGTTGTCTGTTTAAATACACCGGCGTGTTCAAGAATGCGGGCAAATACATGTCCAAGCTCTTCCTTTATGACCAGTTCCGCATTCTCTTTTGTTATGGTTCTTTTTTCCATCAGCCGAAGAGCCCACTCCTTATGTTTTGCTGTGAGCGGATTTTGGTCTAAAGCTGTTTTTGGATCAGCCGAACATAGTGCCGCTGCCGTTTCTTTCATTTCTTCCTGTAAGCGGCCCGGCAATATCGCCAATCCCATGACCTCAATCAGGCCGATATTTTCTTTTTTAATGTGGTGAACTTCCTGATGGGGATGAAATATACCCAATGGATGCTTCTCATCCGTCCGGTTGTTTCTTAGTACGATATCGAGTTCATACAAATCTCCCCTGCGCCGCGCAATCGGCGTGACCGTATTATGGGGCGTATCGCCTGTATAAGCAGCTATGCCGGCTTTTTCATCGGAATACGTTTGCCACGTGCGGAATATATGATCCGCAGCTTCGGCGACTTGATCCGGTTTGTCTCCTCGGAGCCTGAGCACGGACATCGGCCACTTCACTAAGCCCAGCGACACACCGGGATGATCAATTAATTCATATACGTTTTCCGCTTCTGCACGCGCCATCGGAAAATCGTGCGCCCCGCCTTGGAAATGATCGTGGCTTAGGATACTGCCGCCGACGATTGGCAGATCCGCGTTTGAACCGATAAAATAATGCGGATATTGCCCGAGAAATGACAGCAGCCTTTCAAACGTTTTTCTGCTGATCTCCATCGGTTCATGTTCACCTTTTAAGACGATGCAATGCTCTGGATAATAGACATATGGCGAGAACTGCAAATACCATTCCTCGTCTTTCAGAATGACCGGAATAATTCTGTGATTTTGGCGGGCGGGATGATTTACGCTTCCCTCAAATCCGACATTCTCTTTGCACAGCAAACACATCGGGTAATTGGTCTGCGCCTGCTCTTTTGCAGCCGCAATCGCTTTTGGGTCCTTTTCAGGCTTTGACAGATTAATGGTCATTTCCAGCTCGCCATATTGAGTCGGCACCGTCCAATGAACATTTTTGGCAATCCTGTCAGTCCGGATATAGTAGACATCCTCTGAGTATTGATAGAATTCCTTTGTCGCCTGTTTCGGGCCGTATAATGCTTTTGTCTCTTCAAACTTGCGAATGACCTCAGACGGAGCAGGAACGAAACATCCCATCAGCTTTGCACTGAGCAAGTCACGATATGTGTCTGTATCCGCTTCTATTCGGCCGGTTTCTGCCGCCCATTTGTAAATGGGCGCAAGCAAGTCCGGCAGGTTCTGTGCCTGCTTGATCCAAGTGCGGGAGACCGGCTCGGGATGTTTGATGTCCAACGCTTCATAAAGTCGGTTTCTCGTATATTCCCGGTCCCAGATCGAGATCAGTTTTCGTTCTAAGCCATACTCTAGCAGCTGTTCCAGATGTTCAACAATACTCATGTGTCACTCCCCCTTTAGCTCTCTCGCTCCCTCTCCGATATCAGCGACATAAAAATCCGCTTTGAGCCCTGTTTTTTCTTGATACTTGTCTCCAACCTTTTGGATAAAATCATCAACAAACGCATCTTCTACAATGCTGATCGTGCAGCCGCCGAAGCCTGCTCCCGTCATTCTTGATCCAATCACGCCTTCATGGTCCCACGCCGCAAACACAAGCTCATCAAGTTCAGGGCATGTCACTTCATAATCATCCTTCAATGATAGATGGGATTCCTTCATTAACCGCCCGATTTCATCTATATTGTTTTCTTTGAACATACGGGCCGTTTTGACAGCACGGTGATTTTCATAAACAGCGTGCTTTGCCCTGCGTCTGTTCGTTTCATTTTGGATCAGGCTGGAATGCGCATCGAAATCAGAAGGCTTGATGTCGCCCAGCGAGACAATATCGAGTGCTTTTTGCAAATCAAGCAGTGCATCATTGCACTCTTGGCGTCTCGTATTATAGCTTGAGTCTGCCAATGCCCTTTTTTTGTTCGTGTTCGCAATGACCAGCGCGAGGCCTGAGACATCGAGTTTGCTATATTCATAGTCCAGCGTGTCACAGTTCAATAGCATCGCATGATGTTCTTTCCCCATTCCGATTGCAAATTGGTCCATGATTCCGCAATTGACACCGATAAATGTGTTTTCTGCATGCTGCGCCATTTTTACAAGTTCAAGCGCTTTCACTTCAGGATGAAAATAGCTTTGAAGCACGACACCCATCAGCAGCTCAATAGAAGCAGATGACGAGAGTCCCGCCCCGTTCGGAATATTCCCTGAAAACACAATGTCAAAGCCATGGGGAACTGAATAGCCCCTTTGCTGAAATTCATAAATGACGCCTTTCGGATAGTTCGCCCAGTCGTCTTCTTTTTGATAGCGGATGTCATCAAGGCTGCATTCCTTGATCCCCGCGTCTTTAAAGTTGTCTGAATACATCCGGAAAACCCCATCTTTTCTTTCTGCGACAGCAGCATATGTACCCATTGTCAGCGCGCACGGAAACACATGCCCGCCGTTATAATCTGTATGTTCCCCAATCAGATTCACTCTTCCAGGTGCGAAAAAAAACCGTAACCCCTTTTTTTCTCCGAACACACTTGCAAATATCCCCTTTAGCTCTTCCCGCATGTGCAATCACCCTTCATTGTTTTATTTTTTTATTTCCCCTTATTTCTTCAGTGAAAACTGTAGATCATATGCTGCTGTCCCCTGTCATACCCCTTCTTCTTTTGTCTTTTTAAAGACGAGCCATTTGCTTGCGGCATAGTTAACGACAACAATAACCGCGTTGTCGAGTATTTTTGCCAAGGTTTCATTTGTATTGAACTGGCCGACAAGAATGATCATCATGCCTAAATCTATGCCGAGAGACAGGACCCGAACGCTGAAAAAGGCCGTGATCTCTTTCAGCAGGCTTTGCAGGTCATGTGTTTTTTGCTGAAACACATATAATTTATTTGTGATGTATGCAAACAGCACGGACAAAATCCAAGCGGCGACAGTAGCGGCTTTGTAATCCATATTTATGATCTCTACCAATATATAAAAGCTGGCGATGTTCACAATGGTTGTGAAAACCCCCATAATGATATACATAATCATTTCTCTATACTTCACTGATGTTCCTCGCTTTCTGAAAATCTTTTCAACATTCTTGGGCTCACATGCTCTCTATCCAGAGTAAAAAAAACCGAGAGTGCGTCTAAAAAGCTCCGGAATGTGGCGGGCTGGCCCAATACAAATGATTGTTTGATGATTCCGTCGAGCACTGCACATATTATTTTAGCCGTATATTCCTGATCAATACAGGAGTCAATCAGTTTTCTCTCCTTCAGCCATTTAATATATAACGCATTTTCTTCCACCCACAATTCATATAGCTGGACATAGGCCTTGCATTTCTGAAGGACTTGGTATGTCGGCATATTCATGGCAAACGAGGTAATGTCCCACGACGGTTTATTTATGTAATAGGAATAAAGCAGCTCTGCGGCATGTTTTGCAGCCTCGTCCAATGTCAGCGGTTTCACTGAGTTCTGCTCCATTTGATCAAGATGCCCTATGATGATTTCTTTTTTCATCTGACGTTTCTCGAGAAGACGCTGCAGAAAGTCCTCCTTGCTGACAAAATGAACATAAAACGCTCCTTTACTGTACCCGGCCGCTCTGCTGATGTCCTCTATAGAAACCAGGTCATACGCTCGGTCAATCAACAAATTTAAGCCAGCGTCTATAAAACTTTCAAATGTTGCTTCTCTTTTAATTTGAAATTTGTTTTTTTTCATTTTTTTCTCCAGCAATATGATTACTCTTATCTTACAACGGATCAATCTTTAGCGGTATTTATTTCTTCGAAAGCTTATGCTATTCGGTTTTTAAGGGGTCATTTTTAATAGGCTAATTGATTTATTTTCATTTACATACTATCCAGTCAGTATTTAATTGTTTATTATTATAAATAAGGTTCAATGGTTATATTAGTCATTTTTTTAGGGAATAGGTAGGTGGTTTTTCCTTCAGTTTGTGAACACCGAGCAACTATGTGTGAAATTTGTTGTACTCGCCTCATCATCGCGCCGGCTTGCTTTATTTGCCCGCATGTTGCAGGAAAACATTTTATACAATTGGAGGTTACTATGAAAACTCATGTTAAAAAAGATTTGGACAAAGATTGGCATATGTTAATACAAGAAGCTAGATCTATTGGATTAGGCATTCGTGATGTGAGGCAGTTTTTAGAATCTGAGACAGCATTGAGAAAGAATAATCACAAAAAAACCGTCCGCCAAGACTAATCCAAACAGGCGGATCTATTACCTCTGGCTTTTCTATCATCTGATCTGAGTTTTCACCATATCCTCTATTCGAAAGCAATTGCTGCGCCGAGCTTGAGGACAAACGGTGTGTCAGCTACATACGACAGACAGCCGGTGATGCGATCACCTCTTGGCACATGCATTGTCATAAAGAGGTGATGCGAACATAGTAACCGGGCTTTGGTAAACAGCGGCTTTGGTAAACAGCAGCTTTGCGTAGTACAAGCTGCATTCGGTGAGGTTTTGAAAGCACACTCGTATAACGCGGCGAGCTGGAAAACCTTCGCCTGTCTTTATACCGCGTGCTCCTACACCATTTCCTTCTTTTTTCATTCTCCAGATGTTCTTCAACGCATAAATCAGACTTTCAGTACATACCTATTGGTGTACCTTTTTGCTTATATTCAGCGAATAAAAGGAGGATAGCCATGTACAAAGCTGATTACAAACAGATTGCTGCAACTCCGGCTTTTCAAGCTTTTTTAAAGCAGAAACGCGCTTTTATTGTTCCTTCTGCGATTTTCTTTTTTGTCTTTTATTTTTCGCTTCCTGTTTTGACGTCTTATTTCACCTTTTTGAATGCGCCGGCCATTGGTGCTATTTCATGGGCTTGGCTGTTTGCCATCGCCCAATTCGCCATGACCTGGATACTGAGTACGGTGTATTCCCGAAAGGCAGCACATTTCGATCTATATGTAAGCGGTTTAAAGGCGGACATAAAGGGTGAACAGACATGAATATGACGGCTTTTCTCTTGTTTTTAGCGATCGTCGGCCTGACGCTGATCATCACGTATTTTGCCGCAAGAAAGACGAAAACAACGAGTGAGTTTTATACGGCAGGCGGCGGGCTCACCGGTGTACAGAATGGACTGGCAATTGCCGGCGACTACATGTCTGCCGCCTCGTTTCTGGGGATTGCCGGAATGATTGCCTTATATGGATTTGATGGTTTTTTTTACAGCATCGGTTTTCTGGTGGCTTATCTCGTTGTCTTGTATATCGTGGCAGAACCGCTTCGGAATCTTGGAAAGTATACGATGGCGGACATGATTGCGGCTCGTTTTAAAGAAAAGAAAATCCGCGGTGTCGCGGCTCTCAATACCATTGCCATCTCTACTTTTTATATGATCGCCCAGCTCGTGGGGGCGGGCGCGCTGATTAAACTGCTGCTTGGGCTGGATTATACCGCGGCCGTCCTCATCGTCGGAGTGCTGATGACCATTTATGTCGTGTTTGGCGGCATGATCGCGACAAGCTGGGTTCAAATTATTAAAGCCGTGTTGCTGATGGCCGGCACACTCGTGATTTCAATCATCGTGTTTTCGAGATTCGGCTTTAACCTCAATACTATGTTTGAGCAGATGAAAACGGCAACTCCGCTTGGCGCTGATTTCTTAAATCCCGGAAATAAATATAAGGTGCCTCTTGAGACACTATCGTTAAACTTGGCACTGATGCTGGGAACCGCCGGGCTTCCGCATATTTTGATCCGGTTTTATACCGTTAAGGATGCCAAGACGGCCAGAGCATCTGTTGTTTCAGCGACATGGATTATCGGTGTATTTTACATTATGACGGTATTTCTCGGATTTGGCGCGGCTGCGTTTGTCGGTTTTGATGCGATTACGGCCGCTGATCCAGCGGGAAATATGGCGGCTCCGCTTTTGGCTAAAGCGCTCGGTGGAGATTTTCTGTTCGCGTTTGTGTCAGCCATCGCTTTTGCAACCATTTTAGCGGTCGTGACAGGATTGGTGCTGTCTGCCGCCTCTGCATTCGCCCATGATATTTACAGTCAGATCATCAGAAAGGGAGAAGCAACTGAAAAAGAACAGATGAAAGCGGCCAGGTGGGCTTCTGTCGCCGTGTCAGTGCTCTCGATTCTCCTTGCGATTTTTGCGCAGTCTTTAAATGTGGCGTTCCTTGTTGCACTTGCGTTTGCGGTAGCGGCCAGCGCAAACCTTCCGCTGATTGTATTTACAGTCTTCTGGAAGAGATTCAATGCCTCAGGCGCTTTATGGGGCAGCCTGACAGGCCTGATCAGCGCGCTTGTGCTGGTGTCGATGAGCCCTAGTGTGTGGGACCCGGCCGGAGGTGCTATTTTCACCGGTGATCCGCTTATTCCGCTTTCTAATCCAGGCATTATTTCCATTCCGCTCGGCTTCCTGGGCGCATGGCTCGGAACAGTGCTGTCGTCTCATAAAACAGTTGATGAAGATACTTTTGCCGAAATACAGGTAAAGGCGCACACTGGCATTCATATGGAACAGGAGTAAAAAAGCTCTCTATTATTGAGAGCTTTTTCTTACTTTTTCTGCTGTTCGTCAGAAATTGCTTTTTCAAATACGTCCTTGCCGGCAGCGCCGGGAATAACGGTGTCTCCAATGATAAAGGCTGGAACCGCCGTGATGTCAGCCTCTTCATAGGCGTGCTTTAAGGCCTGACGCTGCACGTCCTGATATGTTCTTGATTCCAGTGCGGATTTAAATGAGGATCCATCTAGGCCCACTTCCTCGGCAAGCTTTGTCAGGATGTCAATGTCCCCAATATTTTTGCCCTCTTGGAAAAATGCCTGAAAGACACGGGTGTTGTATTCATATCCTTTATCAAATTCCTTTGCAAAGTGAAAGCCTTCAAATGCCAAATCTGTATATGGATGTGGCGAGATGTTTGGAAAATTGATTTCGACTCCCAATTTGTCCGCCATTGGCTGAATCGATGTCTGCCACATGTACTGTTTAGAAGGATCATTGACCGGGTCAAGCTGAGGTGATGGGCTTGGGCGCAGTTCAAACGGCATCCACTCAACTTCAACATCCTTTCCTTTCATCGCTTCTTCAAAAGCAGCTTTTCCAATGAAACAAAATGGGCAGACGTAATCTGAATAAACTTTGATGTGTACTGTCATGATAATCTCCTTTCGTATAGGTTGATTTTAAACTGTAACCATTAAAGTTACAACTATTTTTTTAAAAGAGAAGCCGATATAAAGGCTTCTTTATGATTCCAGCAAACGCTGGGCAATATATTCTCCTTTTTTACAGCCGCCTGGGCATGCATATAAAGCAGAACCGACTGTTTGCGTGTATTCGTTTAACGCATCCTTTGCCGAAAGGGCCTTCAGCATGGGGATGAACTGATTGTCGGGATTTTTTTGAAAGCTGATAAAGAGGAGGCCCGCATCCATATAGCCAGTTTTAGGATCAAGTCCTTCCGTGTAAGAGAAGGCTCTCCGCAAAATTTGTTTTCCCGTAGATTTCGCAAGGCTGACGTGTGAATTTGGCGGGATTTGATTCAGCTTCACAGGGTCTGTTTCCTTTTTCTGACCGAAAGGCGCTCCCGAGCTTTTTCTCCGGCCAAAGGTATCCTCCTGATCCTTGAGGGAAGAGCGATCCCAAATCTCAAGGAACATTTTGATCTTCCGAAAGGCCATATAGGTGCCGCCCGCCATCCAATCAGGCTCTCCCGATTGAATCCACACGATGGAGTTCATCAAGTTGTCATCCTTCGTGCTCTGGTTGCCTGTTCCATCTTTAAATCCAAAGAGATTGCGCGGCGTTTCACCATTTTTTCCTCCGCTTAAAAAGCCTTTGTTCACAAAGCGGACCTCACAGGTGCCAACTGCTTGATTGAGCAGATTCCGCAACGCGTGAAACGCCACTTGCTCATCGTCTGCGCATACTTGAATGCAGATGTCTCCGCCTCCCTGCTTTTCATCCAGGTTGTCATTCGGCATCGCAGGAAGAGCGGCAAGGTGCTTCGGTTTTTTGCTTTTCAGCCCGAAGCGGTCCTTTCCGTCTTTTTCAAAAAAGCCAGGTCCGAATCCGAATGTGACCGTTAAGTTGGAAGGGGATAAATCAGCGGATTCACCTGTATCCTGCGGCGGCAGATATTGATTTTTCTGCTCAGCCGACATTTTCTTGCCAGACGTCAGCATCTGTGTCAGACTTGTCCAGTTTCTGAATAATGTAATGATGTCAGCCTTCTCTTTTGCAGTTACATCAAGCGCGGCAAAATAAACATACGTCTGATGGGCAGTTGTGATTCCGGCCTGATGCTTTCCATAAAACGGAACGACCTGATCATCTTCTTTTTCGTCCTTTTTCGATGACTTAGCCGCGGTCTGAACAAGCGGAGCTAGACCGCCGAGTCCGCTGGCACCGATCGCAACGGCCGCGCCTGCCATCGCTCCCCATTTTAAAATGTCCCGTCTGTGAATTTGTTGTTCTGGCTTTTTTTGTTCATCGCTCATGCTGTTACAAAACTCCTTTTATAGCACATTCGCAATCTTCGACATGGTTTCAGAAAGAGTCGTCAGCTTTGTGCTCAGCTCTCTGATTTGCTCTTCACTTAATTTATCATAAGACGTATAGGACTGATCATTTGTTTTGTATGTTGCCATTAAAACTTCAAAATCGCTGAACTCCGTATCCAGCTTTTCCGTCAGGTCAGAGTGATCTTTTACAAGTGCGCTTTTCACTGTTTGATAAACAGCTTCTGAGCCTTCCACATTCGCCATAAGGTCTACTAAATCGATTCGTGAGTAGCGCTCCTCTTCTCCCGTGATTTTCGAAATGCCGGCTTCGTTTAAAAGCTCCATTGCGCCTGCTACAATTTGTGCAGGTGTTAATGCCAGGGATTGAATTGAACCGTCAAGCTCTTTAACATCCTTGAGAAGCTGGTCAGCTGTTGCCTTTTCCCCGGAAATATTTCGGTTCTTCCAGATGGCTTTCTCAAGCTTATGGAAGCCTGTCCATTTGTCCCCTTCTTCTACATCGTTTTCACGGGCGTCAATTTTCGGATCAAGATCTCCGAGGCTTTCAGCGATCGGTTCGATTCGCTCGTAATAAACACGCGCTTTCGCATATAACGTTTTGGACTTTTCGATATTGCCGGATTTCACAGCGCTTGTAAATGCTTCAGTCGCTTTTACAAGCTGATCGCTCTGCTCTTTGACATAGCTTTTATATTCATCGGCTGCTTTTTCCAGCTGATCGCTTGCCTTTTTGCTGCTCTTCTTCGCTTCCGTCAGGTCTTCTAAGGACACTTTTAGTGACTCAGATTCTGTCTTGATTTTATCTGTATCCGGTTTGTCTTTCTGCGCTTCTGTGTAGATGGGCTGAAGATGCTTTTCGATTTCTGTATATTCGAACGGATAGTCGCCGCGGATATCGTTTTCAAAGGAAAGCCAGTAGCTGTTTAACTCTTTTCCCTTCTTTTCAATCTCTTTTTGGTCTCCTTTTTCTGCTGAATCATTCAGCTTGGAAATGATGGTTTCCATCTTATCTACGGATGCGGCGATCTCTTTGTTGACCCCGCTTTTTTCAGATGAAGCTTTGTCTTTGGTTGAGGATGTGTCGTTGGCTCCGCATCCTGCGCACAGTGCAAGGATGCATCCGGCTGATACAGCGATTTTTATAAAATTCATTTTGTCAGTTCCTTTCCGTTTGTAAAATGTTTTGCCGCTTCTGAGATAAGCGCAATCAGTAAAAAGAACAGGATCAGCAATTGCGGAATCGTGCTGTACACGGACGGATAAATTCCAAGCATCGATACGGACGGCAGCCAGCTCTCTGCATCAGACGGGAGAATGCCCGCCAGCTGAAGGCTGTGAACGCCGGTTCCGAGAAATTTCACGCACATATACAGGACAACCGCCATGGATAAAAGAAAGAACGGCTTCAGTGGAATCCGCATTCCGAGCTTAATCATCAGAATACCGGCGATGACGAGAACGATAAGCCCCGCGGCAGTTCCGCCGACCAGTTCAGTGAGCGGAAGCTTCCCGACAAGCCCGATGAAAAAGATGACCGTTTCAAGCCCTTCTCTTACAACCGCCAGAAATGCAATGAGTGCGAAGGATAGCAGGCTTCGTTTTTTCAGCGCCTGTGATTTCTGGATGTTGATTTTTTCTCTCCATTTATCCATTGAGGCATTTCTGTGCAGCCACACCCCGACATACAAAAGCATGACTGCGGACAGTACACCGGTGATCCCGCCAAGCAAGAAATTGTTTTCCCCGAATATGTTGGAGGAGAACAGAAGCGTGACACCGATGCCGGCTGCCAAGGAAACAACCATGCCGGCGGACGCCCCGCCCCAGATCCATGCCGTGGAACGTGTGACACGCGCTTTTTTTGTCATGGTTAAAAGCGCCCCGATGACAAGCAGGGCTTCCATCCCTTCACGAATCGGGATCAGCGCCGCATCCCACCAGCTGTAGCTGCTCGATGCGATCGGCTCGAGCAACTGAATCATTTCGTCAATTTGCTTTGATACCTTTTCGGGATGACTGTCGATCTCAGCCTTCATCAGCGCCAGGTTTTCCTCTGATGTCGTATAGGCTTCTTTCGATTGGGATACGACGTCCCCCTCTACAGCCAGCCAGGATGTAATCAAATTGTCGATTGCTGACGATGCTTGACCCAATTGGTTTTTTTCTATTAGCTGTTTTGTATCTTTTAAGCCTTGTATATAGGCTGTTAAGGACGCCCTTGATTGACCCGAGGATGTCTTTTTCAGTACGACAGCCTGCTGATAGGTTTCTAAATGAGAGGAAAGCTCTTCAAGTTGCGTTTTGAGTTTTTCTGCGTCTTGATTGACGAAAGAAAGAGAAATCATTGCGATATTCGAGTCCATCTTGCTGTGAGAAGAAAGGTTTTCCTTTTTGATAGTAGGTTCTTCTTTTTTCCACTTCGCCTTGAATGTTTCAAATGTTTGTTGTGCCGAGTCTACATCTCCGTCTTTTACGGATGCGATCATTTGCTTGTTTAATTGAATCAGTGCAGCGATCGGATCGTCCTTCGCATGCGCCGCAAAACCGAAAACCATCGACAAGCTGAATAAAATAAGTGCCAGCACCCGAGCCATCATGTTCCTCCTATAACTGAAAATGATTATCATTATATATCATAATCATAGCCAGTTCCTGTTCTTTGTCAATTAAAATTTGAAGGTCTGAAAACCTTGATCCCACAGCAAAAAGGCTGTCCTTTACAGGACAGCCTTTTGAGGGAAGACGTACGTTTATCTTCCCTTTTTATACGTTTGAATGTCTTCATGAAACTTGCGTGCTGCGCCTTCTGGATCCTCCGCCTGACTGATGGCGCTGATCATACTGACACCGTCCGCTCCCGCTTGGATAACAGGTGCGGCATTTTCGATTGTAATGCCGCCGATGCCTACAATTGGAATACCGATGCCTTGGCGGCGAACCGCTTCGATAAGAGATACTCCCTGTACAGCTCTCGTATCCTTTTTCGTTTCCGTCGGGTAGATTGGCCCGAGCCCGACATAATCCGCGCCATCTACTTCAGCTTGCTTCACCTCAGACATTGTATGGGCAGAAACACCAAGAATCATATCGCCTATAGCGTCTCTTACTTCTTTGGCGTTGGCGTCTTCCTGACCGATGTGGACACCGTCAGCCTTCAGCGCCAGGGCCAGCTCCACATCATCATTGACAATGAAAGGAACACCCGCTTCACGACAGACTTCCTGCACGTTTTTAGCGAATTCAATCCTCTTATCTCCTGCCAGCGCATCCCCGCCCTTTTCACGAAATTGAAACAACGTGGCGCCGCCTTTTAACGCTTGTTGTACAACTGTGACGGGATCGGCTTTTGTATTGTTTGATCCCATAATAAAGTAAACAGATAATAGATCTTTCATCATTTCCCGAGAAATACGTGTCATGAAACAGTCACCCTTTCGATTGTCGCCAGCTCTTGGACGTCTTGTTCAGTAACAGAGGAAAGCTTGTTCAGCAATTCAATCTGAAAGCTTCCCGGACCTTTGTCAGCCGTCTGCTGTGCGGCAAGCTGAGCTGCAACGCCATATGAAGAAATGGCAGCGATAGCAGCAAACAATGGATTTTCTTCTACGGCGCAAAACGCACCGACAACAGATGTCAGCAGGCATCCGGCGCCTGTTACTTTCGTCAGCAGCTTGTGGCCATTATGAAGGGTAAATACGTCTGACGGGTCAGCTATGACATCGACTTCGCCAGTGATGGCAATGACCGTGCTTAGCTTTTGTGCCGCCTGCTGGGCCAGCTGAATCATGTCGCCTCCGCCTTCTCCTGCATCAACACCTTTGATCAGCCAATCGGTAACGCCGACGGTATGGGCAATTTCTGCCGCGTTCCCTCTGATCGCAGAGAGGCGCACCTCACGGATGATGTCGCGTGCCGATTCCGTGCGGAACGGTGTTGCTCCTGCACCGACAGGGTCTAGAATGACAGGGACGCCATGTTCATTAGCTGATTTACCCGCGATGATCATTGCTTCAACTAATTCCTTGCTCAGCGTCCCGATATTTAATACGAGCGCACCCGCAATCTTCGCCATGTCGGCGACCTCTTCTTTCGCGTACGCCATAACGGGTGATGCGCCGAGGGCGAGCAGGCCATTTGCTGTAAAATTCGTTACGACATTATTGGTTATGCTGTGCACCAGAGGGCTATGCCGGCGGACAGCAGTAAGACATTTTGCTGCTGATTGTGCATCCATGTTTGCATCATCCTTTACTATCTTTTTTTGGGTCCCATAAATACGATTTCGTATGTTCAAGCCAAGCTCTGGCCGCAAAGGACAAGTAGCGGTCTTTTCTCCAAATAATAGCGAGATGCCAAGGGATGACCGGATCGACAAGCGGAATGACCTTCACTTTTTCCGGGTCAAGGCCGCGGCAGATTCGTTCCGGCAAAAGCCCGATTCCAAGGTTGGCTGACACCATCTCACTAATAAAATCCCATTGTGAGGTTTCATAAATGACGTGAGGCCGGAATCCAGCTTTGATACATTCCGTCATAATTCGATTGTGCAGGACAAAATCCTCCCTGAAGAAAATAAAAGGCTCGTCCTTCAACTCACGCAGCCTGCACTCCTTTTCATCTGCCAGCGGGTGGGAAGGATGAACGACAAGCATTAAGGTCTCTTTTACAATTGTAAACGAATGAAATATATCTTCGTTTGCAGGAAGAACCACAACGCCGATATCAAGAGAGCCATCCCCGACACCTTCTTGGACTTTGATAGAACCGTCTTCAACTAGCTGAAAGGTAACATTCGGATAGTTTTCACGGAAATCGCCGAGCACTCTTGGAAAAAACCCTGATCCGATCATCGGCGGCAGCCCGATCCGCACGTGCCCTTTCTTGACCTCCATAATATCATTTAATTCTGACGTCAGGTTTTGAAATGATTTAATGATTTCCTGGGCCTGCACATACATGCTCTGGCCGGCATCAGTCAGTTCCACCTGCCTGCCGTTTCGGTAAAACAGTTCGATCCCGAGCTCCTCTTCTAAATTTTTAATCATTTTTGATATTGTCGGCTGAGAAACATAAAGAGATTGGGAAGCCTTCGTAAAGCTTTTTAAACGGGCGACTTCCAAGAAATATGTTAAATGGCGGATATCCATGTGCTTCACCCTTTCTATAGACAAAAGGAATACTTATTATTCTTAATATATATTTTACCTATATCGAGACCTTATGTACAATAGGAATATAAGGGAGGCATCAATATGAAAAAACTGTTGCTAACCGTTATTCAAATCGCTCTGTTATTTATATTTGCTCGGCTGATTAATTGGGTGACAGCCCTTCTTCATATAAATATTCCCGGCAGTATAATTGGGATTGTGATTCTTTTCACATTATTACACTTTAAGATCATCAAGCTTGAATGGATAGAGCTTGGCGCAGCGTGGCTTCTCGGGGAGCTGCTTTTATTTTTTATCCCGTCTGCCGTCGGAGTGATTGAATACGGAGACATTATGTCGAAATTTGGTGTCAGCATTCTGCTTGTTGTCATCATCAGCACGTTTGTCGTGATGGTGTCTACAGGAACGCTTACACAAATCATTGCAAAAAGAAAGGAGAAAAAGCATACGTGTTCATCGGAATTGTAAGTTTGTTTTTAACGGTTTTGGTGTATTTAGGAGCAAAAAAGGTATATCAACGCTTTCCGCGTGTCTATACGTCGCCGCTATTGGTGACGCCCGCTGTGCTAGTCGGCCTGCTGCTGCTGGTGAATGTCCCGTACGAGTCCTATAATCTCGGCGGCGCCTTGCTGACCGATATGCTTCAGCCGGCCACCGTGGCATTCGCGATCCCGCTTTATAAATATTTCCCTGTTTTAAAGAAATACGCAGTCGAAATTATTTTGAACGTGGCCGTCGGTTCATGCATCGCGATTATTTCAACCGCTCTTATTGCGAAATGGCTTCACCTCGGCACCGGCTTAATTGACAGCCTCGTCCCGAGATCAGTGACAACGCCGATCGCGATGAACGTATCTGAAATGATCGGCGGAATGCCTGCCGTCACAGCTGTGTTTGTGATTTTGACCGCTTTGTTCGGCACAGTGATCGGCCCGATGGTCATCCGCTATTTCCGCATTGATAACGAAATCGCGCGGGGCGTGCTGCTCGGCACAAGCGCACACGGAGCGGGAACGTCAAAAGCATTTGAGCTCAGCTCTGTGTCCGGCACGATTTCCAGCGTGTCGATGATCTTAGCTGCGATTATGACGCTTTGCGCGGCGCCGTTTTTACTTTCATTTATGTAAAAAAACTGTCCTCTCAAGGGCAGTTTTTTTATGTGCTTCCCCTTATTGAAAAGCTGGCAAATTCCAATATAATGTAATTTGTGGATACCAAAGGAGGCACCCCCATGCACAACTTGCAGGTGAGACGGCACTACGCCGCGTTAAAAGGATTTTATTTGTTCGCTTTTCTTGGCACGGGCAGCATTATTCCCTTACTCAGTATGTATTTAACGAAAGAACAGCATTTAAGCGGATCACAGGTCGGCTTGATCATGTCACTCGGACCGATTGTGATGATTTTCTTTCAGCCTTTTTGGGGAATGCTGAGCGACTATACGCAAAAAACGAAAAGCCTGCTGGCGGTTTGCACATCAATCACAGGTATCATTGGATTAGGCTATATTGCATTTGACGGCTTCCCGCTGTTTATTTTGATTGCAGCCTGTTTTGCAGCCTTTCAAAGCACGATTATTCCATTATCGGACAGCATTTCATTAAGGTACACACAAGCAACAAACGGCAACTACGGCGGAATCAGCCTTTTTGGTTCTCTCGGCTTTGGCATTGCGGTATTCGTCATGGGACAGGTGACGAATCAGCTGTACCCCATTCACGTGATCTTTATCTTTGGCTGTGGCTTTCTGTGCATTGCCGCCATATTGGCCTCTCAAATGCCGGGCCAGCAGAAAACCAAAACAAAGGTCAATATCCGCAAAGGATTCCGGGAGCTGATCAGCAACAAAACCTTCCTCATCTTTATGATCATCACTTTTACGACATTTGCTCCAAACTTAGCGAACAATACGTATTTCAGTCTTTTTCTGGACAAAAGCGGCGCGTCTCTTTCCGCTATCGGCATTTTATTTTTCATCGGCGTGATTTCAGAAATACCATTTATGCGATTTACCCAAACATTTATAGATAAAATGGGACTGCTCAACGTCATTATGCTGTCAGGCGGAGTCTCATTATTCAGATGGGCGCTCTATTTCACAGCGCCTTCATTATGGATCATCTATGCGACGGTTTTTCTTCAGGGAGTGGCCATCGGTTTATTTATCCCAGCGGCGCTCCAATACGTAAAAAGGATTACCCCGAGCCACGTTGAAGCGACGGCGCTGACCATGTACGCCGCCATCGGCAATGGATTCGGCAACTGGTTCTGTACATTCGCAGGCGGGTACATTTTTGATTACGTGTCGATCTTCGCGGTCTACTTGCTTTTTGGCATGTTGAGCATAGCAGGCTTTGGACTGACATTATATTTAATGAAGGCTGAAAAAAACAAAAATTCACTTCATCAGCCGGCTGTTACTTTTAAACCGTAATGTCTATAATGAACAAAAGGAAAGGGGATGTACGCTATGAACGGGCAAGAGCGAAGCAGCATATCGAAAGGATTACAGGTTGATATTGTGTTGAAAGCAGATCAAAAAACAGGAAAACTGACGAGAGGGACAGTGAAGGATATCTTGACGAAATCAAGCTTTCATCCGCACGGCATTAAAGTACGGCTTGAAGATGGCCGCATCGGCCGCGTCCAGAAAATCATTTCTACATAGAAAAAGCTGCTCCTGAACAGGGCAGCTTTTTGCTTTATTTTTTCTGCAGAAAGACCACTTTTAGGTAGTTGCCTTCCGGAAATGCCGAAATCGTTTTGAAATCCTCCGGCAGCGTAAATTCCTCAATAATTGCGTAGCGTTCATTTGTTTCTTTGAAGGCAGCATCGATAAAGCCTTTGAATTTCTTCATGCCGAAGGCGCTGCTGTTTGTGGAAGCAACGATGATGCCCTTGTCAGCAGTGATGGCGATCGTTTCCTTCAGCAGGTTTTTATAATCCTTGGCCGCGCTGAAGGTGCGTTTTTTTGTACGCGCAAAGGAAGGCGGGTCAAGGATAATCAGATCAAATCGCAGATCCTTTCTCGCCGCGTACGAAAAATAGTTAAACACGTCCATCACTTTAATGTCGTGCGCTTCGTAATCCAGCTTGTTCACGCTGAATTGCTCGATCGTTTTCGCCAGGCTCCGGTTTGCCACATCCACGCTTGTTGTTTTCTCCGCTCCGCCAAGCGCCGCTGCCACAGAGAATGCACCCGTATAAGAAAATGTGTTTAGAACCGTTTTCCCTTTGGCATACCGGTCTCTAATCGCCTTGCGTACATGTCGTTGATCCAAAAAAATGCCCGTCATGGAGCCTTCATTCAGATCCACCGCGTATTGAATGCCATTTTCCTGAATGATGATCGGGAACTCGCCTCTTTTCCCTTTCACGAAGTCATCATCTTCAACGTATTGGCCGGCCGTGTCGAAGCGTTTTTTCTCGTAAATCGCTTTATAATCAAGATCCAGCTCATCCAATGCGGACATCAGCATGTCTTTAAAGGCGTAAATGCCTTTGCTGTACCATTGAACCAGCAGGTAGCCGTCATAATAGTCGATCGTGACGCCGCCGATGCCATCGCCCTCACCATTGAACAGGCGGAATGCCGTTGTATCTTGGGCAGCGAATAGTTTGGTGCGCGCTTGGAGTGCTTTTGTTAATTTACTATGAAAAAATGCCTGGTCAATCTGTTCATGTTTATTGCGGGTAAGCGCCCAGCCGACCCCTTTGTTTTGCAGGCCATAGTAGCCCCGTGCGAGAAACTCGCCATTCTCAGACACAATATCAAGGAGGTCTCCTTCTTTCACGTGCCCCGCACTCCCTGCGAGAGCTTCCTTATCGATGAGCGGATAGCCTTTTTTAATTTTTGCAGCGTGTGCTTTCTTTAGGGTGAGTAGCTTCATATTTGTTCGTCCTCTTTCTGTTTGCTTTCTCTTATCGTACCACAAAACGCCAAGATGTCTGCATTGACAGAAAGGAAAGGTTTTTCTACGATAGACAAAAAGAGTTACGAGGAGGAGCAGCATGGCAAAACGAATTGACCATACAGGCATTATGGTAAGAGATATCAACGCGTCCATCACATTTTATGAAGAGGTTCTCGGCATGAAATTGAAGGATCGCATCACACACACGAACGGTGTGATCGAGCTTGCTTTTCTCGGCTTTGAAGATGGCCCAGAAACGGAAATCGAACTGATTCAAGGTTACAGCAGCGAGCTTCCTGTCGAAGGAAAAGTGCACCACATTGCCCTGCTGACGGATGACATTGCGGCTGAGTATACAAAAGCAGAAAAAATGAACGCGAAATTCATCGACGAAGAGATCACAACACTTCCTAACGGGTACCGTTACTTTTATATTGAAGGTCCTGACGGCGAGTGGATTGAGTTCTTTCAACGGTAGAAAAAAAGCAGCATAACGCTGCTTTTTTCCATTATTTAAACGCTTATAAAATCACGACACATTTTTACCCCCGGATTCCACCGCACTCTCTTCCTTCCATTTCTGATGATCCCATATTCTGAAAAACGGATAGTAGATGGCGCAGGTGATCAGCAGATTCACCAGCTGCATAACGGCGCCCGACACCTTTCCGCCTGTCGCCAGGTAACCTGATATGAGCGGCGGCATCGTCCACGGCACGGCGATTCCGGCCGGCCTTGCCACGAGTCCAGTGCTCATGCCGATATAAGTTGTTGTTATTGTGAGGAGCGGCGCGATGATGAATGGAACAATGAGGAGCGGGTTCATGACAATCGGCATGCCGAAAATGATCGGCTCGTTGATATTAAATAGCGCAGGGCCAATCCCTAATCGGCCAAGCTGCTTCATTTGTTTGCTCCGGGAACGCACCAGCATCGTCAGGACAAGCGCCAGCGTCGCTCCGCTTCCGCCGACATTGATCCAAATTTGAAAAAACTGGGTTGTAAAAATACTTGGCAGCGCCTCTCCCGCTTGGAACGCGAGACGGTTGGCATCCATTGCGCCATACCAAATCGGCGCCATAATTCCGCCAATGATGGAAGCCCCGTGAATCCCGCACGACCAAAGCAGCATCTGCACAAATTCAGCAATCAGGCTTCCGCCGAGACTGCCGCCAAGGATAGAAAGCGGTGTGCCGAGCAAATCTCCCACGACGTTATGCAGGCTCTGAAAAGGCGTCATTTCAATCAGAAGGCGCGCCAGCCACACGAGAAACACAATGATAAAGCCGGGAATCAGCGCGACAAACGATTTGCTTACCGCCGGCGGCACGCCGTCTGGCATTTTGAAGACGATATTTTTTTGAATAATGTACCGATAAATTTCAGTTGAAAACAAGGCGATCAGCATGGCGACAAATAAGCCCTTGCTGCCGAGCAGCGTGATCGGGATTCCGCCCCCTACCATGATGGGTTCCGTTGAGCCACCCGGTGTAAACGGCACCTCAAACGGTGTTGCCAGCAGAAATGCAGCAATTGAAATCGCTCCGGCAGAAAGGGCATCGACACCATAGCTTTCTGCCAGCCTATAGGCGATCCCAAAAGCCGCAATCATCGCCATAATATCAAACGAAGCGTTAACAGGATATCCGAGCTTATCGGCCCACTCGTTCCCAAACACACTCGCCATGAAATCAGCATACCCCGGAATCGGCAGGCTCGTTAAAATTAAAAAGACAGACCCGATAATAATCAGCGGCATGGTCAGGATAATTCCGTCACGCAAAGCGCTGAGATGCCGCTGCCCGGCAATTTTCCCAGCGACAGGCATTATTTTTTCCTCCATCACCCGAGTGAATGCGCTCATTTGAAAAGCCCCCTTTTCTCATTGCTTTATGAACAACCTTCGCAATGTTTTCTTTATCTTATTTTGAAAACGCTTACAAATTCATCTGGAAAATTTCCTCTTCCTCCGGAAAAAATCTGCATGGCGCTAAGCAACGCTGTCCATAAAAAAATCTCTTCCTTACTATCAAACTCTCTTTTTCCTCCGATATATATATCAAACATCATAGAAAAGGAGATCAGTCATGAAAAACATGTCTTGCAAACTTGTAGTATCAGTCACTTTGTTTTTCAGTTTCCTCGCCATAGGCCCTCTCGCTCATGCGCAAAACAGCAGCGAGAAAGAAGTCATTGTGGTTTATAAAAACAAAGCCGGCAAGGAAAGCATCCTGGACAGCGATGCTGAGGTAGAACAGCAGTATAAGCACCTTCCAGCAGTAGCGGTCACAGCTGATCAGAATACAGTCAAAGAATTACAAGAGGATCCTGATATTTTGTATGTCGAAAACAATGTCTCATTCACCGCAGCAGGCAGCACGGATTTCAAAGTGCTGTCAGACGGCTCTGAAACCTCTGACAACTTCGAGCAATGGAACCTTGAACCCATTCAGGTCAAACAGGCTTGGAAGGCGGGACTGACGGGCAAAAATGTCAAAATTGCCGTCATTGACAGCGGAATCTCCCCCCACGAAGACCTGTCGATTGCCGGCGGGTATTCAGCCGTCAGTTATACCTCTTCTTACAAAGATGATAACGGGCACGGAACACATGTCGCAGGGATTATTGGAGCCAAGCATAACGGCTACGGAATTGACGGCATCGCACCGGAAGCACAAATTTACGCGGTTAAAGCGCTTAATCAGAACGGCTCGGGGGATCTTCAAGGTCTTCTCCAAGGGATCGACTGGTCGATCGCAAACGGGATGGACATCGTCAATATGAGCCTTGGCACGACATCAGACAGCCAAATCCTTCATGACGCTGTGGACAGAGCTTATGAAAAAGGCGTTCTGCTCGTCGCCGCAAGCGGAAACGACGGGAACGGCCACCCAGTCAACTATCCGGCGGCGTACAGCAGTGTCGTTGCGGTTTCAGCGACAAACGAAAACAATCAGCTTGCCTCCTTCTCATCAACAGGAGATGAGGTTGAATTTTCAGCGCCGGGAACAAACATCACGAGCACTTACTTACACCAATATTATGCGACAGGGAGCGGAACATCCCAAGCGGCACCGCACGCGGCCGCCATGTTTGCTTTGTTAAAACAGCGTGATCCCGCTGAGACAAACGTGCAGCTTCGCGCAGATATGCAGAAACATATCGTTGATCTTGGAACCGCGGGCCGCGATCAGCAATTTGGCTACGGCTTCATCCAGTATAAAGCTCAGGCAACAGATTCAGCGTACACAGCGGCAGAGCAAGCGGTGAAAAAAGCGGAACAAACAAAAACACAAACCGATATCGACAAAGCGGGAAAACTCGTCAGCGAGCTGCCGGATTCTGACGCCAAAACAGCCCTGCAAAAAAGGCTGGATAAAGTACAAGCATACCGATATGTAAAAGATGCGAAAGACAAAGTCACAAAGGCAGAAAAATATAAAACCCAGCAAACCGTCGATACAGCACAAGCTGCCATTCACAAGCTGCCGAACGGAACAGACAAAAAGAACCTGCAAAAACGCCTAGACCAAGTAAAACGCTACATCGCGTTAAAGCAGGCGAAAGAGAAAGTGGCGAAAGCGGAAAAAAGCAAAAAGAAATCAGATGTAGACAGCGCACAATCGGCAGTCAGCAAGCTGCCGTCAGGTTCAGAAAAAACATCTCTTCAGAAGCGCATTACCAAAGTGAAAAGCACCAATTTGAAAATGGCGCAGCAATCAGTCGCCGCAGCAGAAAAGAAATCAACTCAGGCAAATGCGGCAAAAGCACAATCAGCTGTCAATCAGCTTCAAGCAGGCAAGGACAAAACGTCATTGCAAAAACGGTTAGACAAAGTGAAGAAAAAAGTGGCGGCAGCCGAAGCCAAAAAAATCGAAACTGCCAAAAACAAAGTGAAAAAGGCTGAAAAGGACAAAACAAAAAAATCAAAGGCATCCGCTCATTCTGCAGTGAATCAATTGCAAGCATCCACTGAAAAAACAAAACTGCAAAAACGGCTGAATGCCGTTAAACCGAAAAAGTAACCAAAACGCCTGTAAGACCTGTATTCTGGGTCTTACAGGCGTTTTTACATTCCCAACCATCACATACAACCTTTTTCCCATTCATCGCACAGGCTTTTCATACTATTGCTATCCAGCTATGAACAGCATAAAATGAACGTTATTACAGTTATCACCACATATGGCGGGATTGTGACTGGTCAGGCAGGCAAGACCTAATGATGCAAAGGGAGTATTAGTGCCTTAAAATTGAGGGCATTTTAACTCTTCTTTTCGTGTTGGGCTCATAACGGCGCCATGGACAATCCCTATTCTCATGCTCCGTCACCGACGCGGGCATTTTTTGTTGTCCTAGCACGTTTTGTCATTTTCAGCCGGTAATTCTCACTTTTTTCATTTTGATTGTCAACTTTTCATTTGATACGATGAACAAGCCGACTTTTCTTCAGCAAAGGAGGTTTTGATTGTTTGCAAAAAGAGATTGCAAAAGAATTATTGCTCCTCGCAGGAGGAAAAAGCAATATTATCAGCATCAGCCATTGTACAACCCGTCTTCGTTTTGAGGTAAAAGACGAGACGAAAATCGATATACATGCTATTGAAAACCTGCAAGGTGTGCAGGGCACCTTTTTCCGATATGGGCTATTCCAGATCATCTTCGGAGCAGGCGTCGTCAACAAAATATATAAAGAAGTCGTTCACGTGTGGGAGGCCGCACCTTCTGAAGAGCCTGTTCAACAGAAAAAGGCGAGCAAAAAGCTGAACCCTGTCGCAGCATTTGCAAAAACACTGTCCGATATTTTTGTGCCGATTATCCCGGCAATCACAGCAAGCGGCCTTCTCATGGGGCTGATCGGCATGATTAAGGTGTTTCACTGGTTCGCAGCCGACAGCCCATTGATCAAGATGCTCGACCTCGTGTCCAGCACAGCCTTTATTTTGCTGCCGATATTAGTCGGCTTCAGTGCCGCACGGCAATTTGGCAGCAATCCATATTTAGGGGCAGTAATAGCAGGGCTTTTGACGCATCCTGATCTGCTGGATCCGTCTATGCTCGGCAGCAAAACCCCCGCTTCACTAGACATCTGGGGGCTGCATATTCCAATGATGGGCTATCAAGGCTCCATTATCCCGATTCTTCTCTCCGTTTATGTCATGAGCAAAATCGAGAAGCTGTTAAAATCGATTGTGCCGAAGTCGCTTGATGCCGTCATCATTCCTTTTATTACAGTCATGGTGACAGGGTGCCTCGCGCTGATTGTGATGAATCCCGCCGCATCCATCATCGGCCAGATCATGACACAATCGATTGTCTATATCTATGATCACGCCGGCATTGCTGCCGGAGCCCTGTTCGGCGGCATCTACTCCACCATCGTTTTGTCCGGGTTGCATCATAGCTTTTATGCGATTGAAGCAACGCTGCTTTCCGATCCGCATGTCGGGGTGAACTTTTTAGTGCCGATATGGTCGATGGCAAATGTGGCCCAAGGCGGAGCGGGACTTGCGGTTTTCTTCAAAACGAAACAATCAAGACTGAAGAAAATTGCGCTCCCCGCTTCCCTTACCGCGTTTTTAGGCATTGTGGAGCCGATTGTATTCGGGGTCAATGTCAAACTGATCCGGCCCTTTATCGGGGCTGCCATCGGCGGGGCTATTGGAGGCGCATATGTGGTTGCGATGCATGTTGTGTCGAATTCCTACGGGCTGACAGGCATTCCGATGATTTCAATCGTGCTGCCGTTCGGCGCTGCTAATTTCGTTCATTATATGATCGGTTTTTTGATCGCGGCCGTCTCTGCTTTTATAGCTACATTGTTTCTCGGGTTTAAAGAAGAGACAGAATAACTGGATTTATTCGTTTTCATTCATAAAACGGGGGATGAAAGGACAAAAGAGCTATGAAAATTAAAAGAATCTTAAATCATAATGCTATCGTCGTAAAGGATCAAAATGAAGAGAAGATTCTCTTAGGTGCAGGAATTGCGTTCGACAAAAAGAAGAATGATATTGTCGATCCGTCAAAAATAGAAAAAACCTTTGTCAGAAAAGATACACCTGATTATAAGCAGTTCGAAGAGATTTTAGAAACATTGCCGGAAGACCATATTCAGATTTCCGAGCAAATTATCTCCCATGCCGAACAAGAGCTGAACATTAAAATCAACGAGCGTATTCATGTCGCTTTTTCAGACCATCTCTCCTTTGCAATCGAACGCCTCAGCAATGGAATGGTCATCAAAAACCCGCTGCTGAATGAGATCAAAGTCCTTTATCCGAAGGAATTCCAGATCGGCTTATGGGCCAGAGCGTTGATTCAAGATAAACTGGGGATTCACATTCCTGATGATGAAATCGGCAATATCGCCATGCATATCCACACGGCTAGAAACAATGCCGGTGACATGACGCAGACACTTGATATTACAACGATGATCCGTGATATTATCGAGATTATTGAAACTCAGCTGTCAATCAATATTGTGGAAGATACCATCTCTTATGAACGGCTTGTGACGCATCTCCGCTTTGCCATTCAACACATCAAAGCGGGCGAATCCATTTACGAGCTGGATGCAGAAATGATCGACATTATTAAAGAGAAGTTTAAGGATGCCTTCCTGTGTGCCCTAAGCATCGGCACATTTGTGAAGAAGGAATACGGGTTTGAGTTTCCTGAAAAAGAATTGTGCTATATCGCCATGCATATTCAGCGGTTTTATCAACGGTCAGTGGCGCGCTGAGGCAAACAAAAAAACGCTTTTGAGATATCAAAAGCGTTTTTTATATTCAATTTATTGGTTGATCGCCGGGTTCCCAATCGTATTCCACTTCGTATAGGACATGTAATGGAAATACTCCTCGCGATACGGATGTTTTGTATTGGAGTTCCAAGGTTTTTCTCCGCCGCAGAAGTGCACGATTGCCGGGTTTTCTCTCGTTTCATTATATTGCTTCCGCCCTAACAGAGTCGGTGGTGTTTTCAATTTTAACATGATATATGTTTGAGCGTTCCAGCGCGGATGAAGTTCATACCACTGATCATACAAGATCGCATTCAGTGCATCTTGGTCATGCAGCACAAGAAAGTCTTCGTCTGGGTGTTCATTGATAAAGTTGATGACTTTTTCTGTGATGTTTTGCTTTCTCCAAGACTCAAAATCAATAATCATGATACCTGAGTTAAAATACTTTCCTGTATCAGTGACATTCATTTCTTTCAGGCGTTCATGCTGCCCCGCATCCTCAACAGCGGCTACGGTGTATGGCGCAATGTCCAAGTCCCATAACTTCGAAATATCCTCCAAGACAAGCGCGTCACAATCGATATAAATCATTCGCTTGATGCTCTCATCCTTAATTAAGTCTGGGATTGAAATGCGGTAATACGCGGCTTTTGTAATATGGCTGCTTTCTACCGCATGCTCATACATATTGGTATCCACTTCTAAAAACTCAATCGGCACGCCGAATTTCAATGTGGTTTCTTCCAGTCTTTTTTTGTTATCAGGTTTAATTCCGCCATCTATGACGTATAATTTTACTTCTCTCTCCTGATCCATATTTGTCAATAAAGAAACGAACATCCCACCTAAATGACGAGCATAATTATCATCTGCGCATGATACGATATGCATGATTTCATCTTTCCTCAATGGTATTCATCTCCCTTTTTGTTGTACAAGTTACATACCCTTTTTCAAAAAAATAAACACGTTCTCCGACAATTTTTTAAACAGAATGTGTCATACAACAAAAAAGATGTCATTTTTTCATCATGCGATAAAGCCAGTAGAGGATGTAGAAGCTGGCAATCGTTATGGCTTCAGCCGAAGCGATATACCACGGCCACGGCCCGAGAACATCCAAGAGAGAAGAGCCTCCCGGTTTTTTCGTCAAGTACATATAATTCGCGCCAAGCCAGCGATCAAGCAGATAAATGCAGACTCCATACACATTGACAATCAGGACGGTCACCCATAAAGAGCGCTGGCTCATTCTATAAGTGCCAACCACCGCCATCAGCAGGCAGGATAAAAACACAGATCCGTGCGAAATAAAAAAGAGGATATATCGAACATGCGGAAATGAAAACATACCGAGGTCAGGTGTCAAAAGAGCCTGAATCGAGCTCCCGATGCCGACAAAATATAAGAAGACAAACAGCTTTCTGTTTTTTGTTACTAGCATAATGGCCGACAAATACACCGACAAGTCACTAAGCTGGAGAGGCAATGAAGTGCGCACAGACCACCTCCCCGTTGCGATCATCCATATTTGATAACCGATTTGCGAACCAACCAGCAGAAACACAAACAAATAGCGCAGAAATAAGCTGAGTTTAGGCCGCCTGACCAGTTCGCGGAACAGAAACAACAAAATGGCCAAAATGGCAATCACCGCTAATGTCACCACATGCTCTGCTGAAAAAAGGTGAAACGGATCTTGTTTATAGACGGATTGAACATATTTTTGCAAGATGGCACCCCCGTTTGCGGGTTTTTCTTTAGTTTGGTGTTTTTTTGTCTTTTTTTATTCACCGATATATAGGCTTGAAGTTCACATCAGACTCTGTTACAATTCGTTTCATAGCTAATGATTCAGAAACTTAAGGCAGGCTTAAACAATGAAACGTTCTCATCCACATCAGCAGCTTCGAAAAGAAGAACACGACACACTTTCTAAGCTTACACAAATGCCCATTGAGTCACTGAACCTGGAAGCCATATCGATTGCGACAAACCTGTATCGGTCTGCACAAAGGCTCCGTGTCAAAATGGAGACTGAGGTTCTTTCTTCCTATAACCTTTCTTGGACCGCTTTCTCCATTCTTTATGATCTATGGGTATGGGGAGCGCTCGAAACGAGAAAAATCGCTGAGCTGTCAGGGATATCTACAGCTACAGCAAGCAACGTGATCAAAACGCTCGAAAAAAAGGAGTTTTGCCGAAAAAGCATCGACACAAGGGATCGGCGACTCGTGTTTGTCTCTATCACCGATTCCGGCAAACAAGCGATCGAAGAACTCTACCCGGAGTTTCACAAAGGGGAAACAGAGCTCATTGCGGGAATGACGAAGGACGAACAGAAAATATTAACAGGGCTGCTTAGAAAGGTTGCTGACAATCTTCATACAACCTAAGCTTTGACGGGAATCCAGTAGCGGTTTGTCTCCCTGTTTCAGAGAGCCGGCGGAAGGTGCGAGCCGGCACACAGCAAACGTGAATTACCTCCCCGAGCTTTCTTTGTGAACCTTAGTAGCAAAGAACGGGAAACCGTTATTCGAATGAGCGGAAGACGATGTCTTCAACCAGGGTGGTACCGCGTGCATTGAGCCACGTCCCTTATCGGGATGGGCTCTTTTTTGTGTTTCAAAAAAAGGAGGAAGAACGAATGATGAAAACATTTGACCAGCTCACAGCTGCACAGCAAAAAGAAGTCGAGAGACAGCTTCAGCTATACATGACAGGCGCCCAAGAAGTCATACCGCCGGAGGAATTAAAGGCAAAGCTCGTGAAATCAATTTCGACAGGCACACCGCTAAAAATTAAGCTCGGATTAGATCCATCTGCACCGGATGTGCATCTGGGCCATACGGTGGTGTTAAACAAGCTGCGCCAATTTCAAGAAAACGGCCACATTGTCCAGCTGTTAATTGGGGATTTCACAGGAAAAATCGGTGATCCGACCGGAAAGTCAGCAGCCAGAAAGCAGCTGTCCGATGAAGAAGTTCAGCACAATGCCAAAACATACTTTGAGCAATTCGGAAAAGTACTGGATCCAGACAAAATCGAGCTTCACTACAACTCGAAATGGCTGAAGACATTGAATCTGGAGGATGTTATTGACTTGGCAGGCAAAATAACCGTAGCCCGCCTCATGGAACGCGACGATTTTGAAGAACGCATCGCCATGCAAAAGCCGATTTCTTTTACCCGCTGATGCAGGGATACGATTCCGTCGTTCTTGAAAGCGATATTGAATTAGGCGGAACAGACCAGCATTTCAATGTGCTGATGGGCCGGCATTTCCAAGAACGATACAACAAAGAAAAACAAGTCGTCATCCTTATGCCGCTCTTGGAGGGCTTAGACGGGGTTGAGAAAATGTCGAAATCGAAACACAACTACATCGGCATTGACGAACATCCAAACGACATGTACGGAAAAACGATGTCACTGCCAGACAGCCTGATGAAAAAATACATCCATTTGGCAACGGACTTAGAGCTAGAAGAGAAAAAACAGCTCGTGAAAGAATTAGAAACCGGCACCGTCCATCCGCGGGATGCCAAAATGCTTTTAGCCAAAACAATCGTCCGAATGTATCACGGAGCGGAAGCCGCTGAGACTGCCGAACAATCGTTTAAAACCGTCTTTCAGGAAAACAGCCTTCCTGATGATATTCCGGCTGTCCAATGGGAAGGCGAGAAAACAATCTCGATTGTCGATCTGCTCGTTACATTGAAGCTCCTCTCTTCGAAGAGCGAGGCACGCCGCATGATTCAAAACGGGGGTATCCGCATCGACGGAGAGAAAATAACAGATGTTCACGCCAATGCAGAAATAAAGGAGAATATGATTATCCAAGTCGGCAAACGCAAGTTTTTAAAGCTCCTATAGCCTAATATCCCAAAACGCTTATGACTCTTCATTCATAAGCGTTTTTTTGCAGGTATAAAGCACTGTCTTTTCAAAAACGCTCTTCATTTTGCAGGAAATTCCTTTAGCATCCCGAAATATTCTCCATCCATACATTAGGGGAGGGTTTTTGATGAAAAAGCTTTTGACTGTAATGACGATGGCCGTTTTAACTGCCGGAACGGTTCTCTTGCCGGCACAGAGTGTCACCCCTGCCGCGCGCGCTGTACAAATATCAGATAGCGAGAGAGAGCTCCCATTCAAAGCCAATCGCGCGTACTCCACCATTTCTCAGCTAAGTGAAGCCATCGGCCCTAGAATAGCCGGAACTGCCGCTGAAAAAAAGAGCGCTCTATTGATCGCCTCATCCTTGAGAAAATTAAACCTTGATGTGAAGGTTCAGCGGTTTGGTATTCCTGACCGGCTTGAGGGAACGCTGTCTTCAGAAGGGCGCGATATTCTTCTTCGGGCGGCATCCGGCTCAGCCCCGACTGAAGAACAAGGGCTGACGGCCCCGCTTTTCAATGCTGGTTTGGGATATCCAAAGGACTTTACCGCTGACGCCAAGGGCAAAATCGCCTTGATATCCAGAGGAGACCTTACATTTTATGAGAAAGCAAAAAATGCCGAGGCCGCCGGTGCGAAGGCTGTCATCATCTATAACAACAAAGAAAGCCTCGTGCCTGTGACGCCAAACCTATCGGGAAATAAAGCCGGCATTCCTGTTGTCGGAATTAAGAAAGAAGACGGTGAAACCCTTACCCAGCAAAAAGAAGCCACCTTAAAACTAAAAGCATTCACAAACCAAACCTCCCAGAACATCATCGGAATCAAAAAACCAAAGAATATCAAACATCCAGACATTGTGTATGTGACAGCCCATTACGATAGTGTTCCTTTTTCGCCCGGAGCAAATGACAATGGCTCAGGAACCTCTGTCATGCTGGAAATGGCGCGCGTCTTAAAAAGCGTTCCATCTGATAAAGAAATCCGCTTTATCGCTTTCGGCGCTGAAGAGCTCGGCCTGCTTGGCTCCTCTCATTATGTAGATCATCTACCGGAAAAAGAGCTGAAACGAAGCGAAGTGAACTTCAATTTAGACATGGTAGGCACAAGCTGGGAGCGTGCGTCTGAGCTGTATGTCAACACATTGGACGGCCAATCGAACGATGTTTGGGAATCCAGCCATACGGCTGCTGAAACAATTGGGTTTGACAGCCTGTCTCTGACACAAGGAGGATCATCAGATCATGTGCCGTTCCACGAAGCCGGCATTGATTCCGCCAACTTTATTTGGGGAGACCCGGAAACCGAAGAAGTTGAGCCGTGGTACCATACCCCTGAAGACTCAATCGAACATATCAGCAAAGACCGCCTCCAGCAGGCCGGCGATCTTGTGACAGCCGCTGTCTATCAAGCTGTGAAAAAAGAAAAGAAACCGAAAGCCCATCAGAAACAAATGAAGGCTAAAGCCTCCGACATTTATGAAGATATCAAATAAAAAAGACGGCACTTGGGTGCCGTCTTTTCTAATCCACTTCTTTCTTAATCCCCAGCATTTTTTCATCTAAATAATGGGCGATCTCCGCGGCTTCCTTCAGCTCATCTGTTAATTGCTTAGGAACGTCATTGTTCAATTTATAGTAAATTTTATGTTCAAGGCTCGCCCAGAAATCCATCGCAATCGTCCGGATCTGAATTTCTGCTTTGACGTATTCCACACGGTTCGTTAAATTCACAGGCATCTCGATGATTAAGTGCAGGCTGCGGTAGCCGTTCGGTTTTGGCGTCTGGATATAATCCTTCACCTTTACAATTCTCAAATCCTCATGCTGCTTCAACACATTCACGACATTATAAATGTCAGAAATAAAGGAACAAATGATGCGCACGCCGGCAATATCGTTGATGTGCTCCTTCATTTCCTTCGTCGTAATCTCGCAGCCCTTTCTCATTAATTTATTCACGATGCTTTCAAAGCTTTTGACACGGGATTTCGTATGTTCAATCGGATTGTGTCCGTGAATGAGGTTATATTCCTGGCTGATAATTGAGAACTTTGTATCCAGCGCATCAAGCGCAAATTTATAAACTAATAATTCATTTTTCCAATCTTCCATTACTGTTTTTAAATCGTCCATATGTGTTACAGATAAATCCATTTTTTTCATCTCCTTTAACGGATCTTTATCCGCTGTCCATGTACTAGACGTACCTGTCTGCTGCAAGGTTCTATGAATTATTTTACAAAATGCTGTCGATTGTAACAAAAAAAGACCGCACGAAACTGATATTATCCCCTCTAAGT
>NZ_JALAMR010000018.1:0-71442 GCF_026790125.1 Bacillus sp. N12A5
AGGATTCGAACCTGCGACCGATCGGTTAACAGCCGATAGCTCTACCACTGAGCTACTGTGGAATAGTGAGACAAGACTTATTATATCAGCCTTGGTTTCCAGTGTCAAGAGGTAAATATTTTTTATTTATCTCTCGTGACGACTTTTATAATGTAACATAGGCTTGCCATATTCGTCAACCTTTTTCACGAAAAAATTCTTTTTATTTTTCCGCGGCATTTTCCGCATCTGTATCTGTCAGGATTCATGGCACGCTTCTTTATATACTGTTGGCCGCAGGCTGTGCAGATATACATATAAGTTTTTTTGCTTTCAGTTTTTTTCTTAAGGGGTGTACAGAACCTTGGCGCGTTGACCTGCTGCAGCAGCAATCGAAAATCTCTGTCTCTGTGCTTATATCCTTTTCCCTCAAGGTGAAGATGATAATGGCAGAGCTCGTGCTTGATGATGCCGATCAGTTCCTCCCTGCCGTGCTCAATCAGATATTTCCTGTTCAATTCAATGTTATGGGAAGTTAACAGATATCTTCCGCCCGTGGTTTTAAGCCTGTCATTAAAAACCGCATGGTGGCGGAACGGCTTTTTAAAATACGTTTCTGAAATATCCTCTGTCAGCTTTTGAAGCTCTTCGTTATCCATGGTGCACCTCACTTAAAAAACATTGAACGGGACAATTCACCGTTCGCATACAATATGGTAATCACCGTCCCTCATATGATAAAAGCTGAGGAGGAATGAGCCTATGCCAAATTGGCTTAAAAAACAGATGCAAAAAGCGTTCCTTGAAAAAGATAATTACCAAATTAAACTGCTGAATCAATGCTGGTATTTCTATAGGAAAAAACACTGCTCGTAAGCAGTGCTTTTATTTTACCATAGACAGCGATACTCTGCCTTTTTGCACATCTACGCCGTCAACCCAAACTGTCACAATATCGCCGACAGATACGACATCAAGAGGATGCTTGACGAATTGATTGCTGAGTTTTGAGATATGCACAAGCCCGTCTTGTTTGACCCCGATATCAACAAACGCTCCGAAGTCCACGACATTGCGCACGGTGCCCTGGAGTTCCATTCCCTCTTTCAAATCCTCCAGCTGAAGGACATCTGTTTTCAGCAAAGGCTTTGGCACCTCATCACGCGGATCGCGCTCCGGCCTTGTCAGCTGTTCACAAATATCTTTCAGCGTGATTTCGCCGATTCCCAGTTCTTTCGCCGTTTCAGAAAGCGCCAGCTGATTGATTTTATCCTTCAATTCTGCCGTACCGATTTGTTCTGTTGAAAGGCCGAGCTTTTTCAATAGCGCTTTTGTTTCTTTATAGCTTTCCGGGTGGATGCCTGTTCTATCCAAAGGCTCTGTCCCTTCCTGCACCCTTAAGAAACCGATGCATTGCTCATAGGTTTTCGCACCGAGTCTGGGGATGTCCTTCAGTTCTTTTCGATTCGAAAACTTTCCGATTTCCTCACGTTTTTTGACAATGTTGCCTGCGACCGACTTCGATAGTCCAGCTACATATTGCAGCAGCGCGGCGGAGGCTGTGTTGACGTTTACTCCAACCTGGTTAACGACCGTTTCGACGACGAAACGCAGAGATTCATTTAAGCGTTTTTGGCTGACATCATGCTGATACTGCCCGACACCCACAGACTTCGGATCGATCTTAACGAGCTCCGCGAGCGGGTCTTGAAGTCTTCGCGCAATAGATACGGCACTGCGCTCTTCAACCTGAAGCTCAGGGAATTCTTCTCTGGCAAGCTCAGAAGCCGAATAGACGCTTGCTCCTGCTTCATTGACGATCACATAATAAATTTTACGAGTTATGTCCTTCAGTACATTGACGATGAATTGCTCTGTTTCTCTGGACGCCGTGCCGTTTCCAATCGCCACCATCTCGACTTGATGCTGCTCAAGAATGGCTTTGACTTTTTCGTGGGCTTCTTTTGTTTTCTTGACTGGTGCATGCGGATAGATGACATCGATTTTCAATACTTTTCCAGTTTCGTCTGACACAGCAAGCTTACAGCCAGTTCGGAAGGCCGGGTCAACACCGAGCACGGTTTTGCCTTTCATCGGCGGCTGAAGCAGAAGCTTTCTCAAGTTCTCAGAGAAGATGTGAATTGCCTGTTCATCCGCTTTTTCTGACAGCTCTTTTCTGATTTCACGTTCGATTGCCGGCTGGATCAGCCTTTTATAGCTGTCTTCAATCGTCTCCTGCAAAATCTCTTTTACGGACGTTGGGCGGTTTTTGATGATCTGTTTTTCTAAATACGCCTTGATGTGATCCGCGGGCGGCTCGATAGACACCTTTAAAATGTCCTCTTTTTCGCCGCGGTTCATCGCCAGCACCCTGTGCGGAACGACTTTTGAAATTGGCTCTTCATACTCGTAATACATTTCATACACGTTTTTCTCGTCTGCGTCTGCCGATTTTCCAGCTGCAGATTTAATGGTTCCTTTTTTGAAGGTTTCCTGGCGAATCCACTTTCTGAAATTCGGCTCATCTGAGATTTGTTCCGCAATAATGTGCTTGGCGCCTTCAATTGCTTCTTCCCGTGTGAACACTTCTTTTTCTTCGCTGATGTATTGGTCTGCAACTGCTGCCAAACGATCATCCTGCGGAAGTGTTAAAATATAGTCTGCAAGCGGCTCAAGGCCTTTGCTTTTTGCGACTGTTGCCTTTGTTTTGCGTTTTTGTTTATACGGGCGGTAAAGGTCCTCCACTTCCTGAAGCTTCACCGATTGCTCGATTTTTCGCTTTAGGTCATCTGTCAGTTTATCCTGCTCTGCAATGAGACGGATAACTTCTTCTTTTCGCTGATTTAGGTTCTGTATGTATTGCCAGCGTTCAGAAATCGTCTGAATCTGAACCTCATCCATCGAACCCGTCTGCTCTTTTCGATACCGGGCGATAAAGGGGACTGTGTTGCCGTCCTCCAGCAGGCGGATGACACTTTCAACGTGTTTTTGTGATAATCCTATTTCTTTCGCAATTTGCTGTTTTAAAAGGGCTGACGTTTCCATGTAACCAAAGCCTCCAATATTGTCGTTCTTTCTCTAGTGTATCAAAAACCGAAAAAAACGCATAAAAAAAGAAGCCGGCGTTACGGCTTCTCGTTTTCTGATTTTCTAGGACAGCTGTCCAAGAATATAGGTCAGATCATCTTTTCTCGATGTCGTATACATTTTCAGCGAATTCGATATGTCTTCTACCGATTGGCCTTTTTTTAAATGGGAGCGGATATCGGGTACGTTGAGTCCATCTGTATGTATAATGAACTTTGACCCCTTTTCATAAGTGGCGGTGTGCGTTTTGTATTTTTGCGGCTTGCCTGATAAATAGCCTGAAATCGGCAGAGGATAAAAGCTTTCACCAGACGGGGAATGCAGAATAAACCGTACGTTTCCGACAGAGCAGTACGTAAACTGCCTTTGTTCAAAATTGATTTTCAGGATAGATGCTGTTGCACCCCTTTTGTTTTTCATCGCCTGATTACAGCGTTCGATAATGCTTTGTACGTCTTCATCCGCATAGTTTTCCACTAAGTCTTTGATGGCTGCAGAAGATTCGTTGGCAAGCGATCCGCTTCCAAGTCCGTCAGCTACTGCACAAATCAATTCCTTATCATCAGCTTTCATAAAAAAGCTGTCGCCGCAAATCGATTTTCCTTCTTTATTCAGTTGGTATACAAGAGTTTGAATATGCTCGTTTTCTTCAACCTGGATCATTACATTAACTCCATCGAGGGATCTTCAATCAAGGCCTCTCTGAGCTTCTTCACAGCTTTGCGCTGCAGACGCGAGACGTGCATTTGAGATATACCGAGAATGTCCCCAGTTTCTTTTTGGCTTTTGTTTTGAATATACGTAAGGTCGATGATTTGTTTTTCACGGTCAGAAAGGACGTGAAGCACGCTTTGCAGCATCATTTGCTGGTTAACCCGCTCATATCCGTCCTCCTGAGATCCGACAATGTCAAGAATCGTGACGGTGCTTCCATCCGCATCCGCTTCAATGCTGTGGTCAACGGATAGGGCTTGATAGCTTTTGCCCATTTCCATCGTTTCAAGAACCTCTTCCTCTGAAACATCAAGGAATTCAGCAATCTCTTCTACTTTTGGTGACCTTTGTGTTTCAGTCGTCAGCTGATCAACCGCCATTTTGATTCTTGGGCCCAGTTCTTTAATCCGTCTCGGCACGTGAACGCTCCATGTTTTATCTCTTAGGAAACGTTTAATCTCACCGATGATTGTCGGGATGGCAAAAGCTTCAAACGATTTGCCGACGACGGGATCGTATCGCTTAATCGCGCCGAGCAGCCCGATCATGCCGACTTGACGGAGATCCTCGTGAAAGCTTTTGCCTTTTGAATATTTTTTCGCAAGCATATCAACCAAATTTGTATACACCCGCACAAGCGTTTCTTGCGCCTGTTCGTCTTGATTTGTTTGGTAATCGCTTATGAGCCGATCGACTTCATCTTTAGTTAGTTTCGTAGTTTTTGATGGTTGTGTCATGATCAACTCGCTCCCCATTTAAATACTTTGTCATCGCTACGGTGACGCCGGAGTTGTTTTGCACTCTGACTTCATCCATGAGCGTTTCCATTAAATATAGACCGAGCCCTCCTTCTGATAATTGATCAACTGTGTGTGAAGGTGTGTACGGCCCAAGATCCTGCTGCTTTTGATCGAAATCAAAGCTGTCTCCTTCATCCGCCACAATGATTTCTAAACGGTCTTCGAACACACCGAATCGTATTGACACTTCCCCATTTTTATCTTCTTTATAAGCGTGCTGAACCGCATTTGTACACGCCTCACTGACTGCGATTTTCAGATCTTCAATTTCATCGTACGTATAGCCCATTCTGCTTGCGACGCCTGACAGCGTCAGCCTTATAATCCCTACATATTCAGGTTGGGCCGGCACTTTCATTTCGATGTAATCAGCGTTATTCTTCATTGCACTCCACCTTCTGACTTTGCAGAAATATCAATGATGTCCTTCAGGCCTGTAATGTCAAACAGACGGATCAGCCGATCAGATAGATTTTCGAGCTTCAGCGAACCGCCTTGCTTCTTCACTGTTTTAAAGATGCCTACAAAAACGCCCAATCCGGTACTGTCCATGTAGCTGACATCTTTCAGGCAAATCCTTAAGTCAGCGCCTTGTTCTGCCAGAGGAACGAGCTTCTCTCTGAGCACCGGAGCTGAGTATACATCTATTTCTCCTGCAATGTTTACTTGTATATCATTCTCGTTTTGCTTCACATCAACATTTATATTCATTCGTATCACCTCAAATTTTCCTTCAAATCACTAATTGTCTTATACCCCCGTCTGGCTGATGCTAAACCTTTCTTCGCAAAACAATTAACGTAAAATCATCATGAAGCTGAAAATCCTGCAATTTGAGGAGGCTGTCATAAATGTTTTTGACCATTTCCTGCGCGGAGGAACACATATGTTCCTCAATAAGCTTTTGCAGATCAGGGCGCTCCAAGAAACCGTTTTCCGTTCTGCATTCTGTGACGCCGTCAGAAAATAAAACAATCATATCGCCTTTTTCCAGATGCTGATCAAATTGTTTGTAGTCATAATCCTGCGAGATGCCGAGAACGAGCCCTTTGGCCTCTAAATCGTAAAATGTGTTGTCTTTTTGAGAATAATAGAATCCCGGTTCATGTCCCGCTGAAGCATATGTAAACTGATGCTTGTCCATATTGTAATTTGCATAAAACATCGTAATAAACATACTGGCGTCAACGTTTTGTTCAACAACCCGATTTAAATTTTTCAGCACCTGAGATGGATGTATGCCCGTTTCCGGCAAAGAGTCCATCGCGTATTTAATCATGGACATACAAAGAGCTGCCGGAATGCCTTTTCCGATCACATCCGCGATTGCGATATTAATGGATTCCTTGTCTTTGACAAAGTGGTAGTAGTCCCCGCTCATCTGTTTAGCGGGCACACTGATGGCGCCGATATCCAGCGCTTCCTCTTGCGGAATCTTTGTTCCGAGCAGCGTCTGCTGAACATTTGCTGCGATTTCAATTTCTGATTTGATTTCCTGCTGTATCCCCCTGAGGGTTTGATGCTCCTGATAAGCCATTCCATATCCAATCATGACTTCTATTAAAAAATCCAGCGAATGAAAAACATCTTCCGGGAGATTCGGATACAGCTCCTTCAGCACTTTTCGGTGTATGCTGATGATTTCTTCCGGAGGAATTTGGTGCTCGATTGTTTTTCGGCTGAATTTTTGGGCTTGATATAAAGATGTTTCTGTTAATTCGGCTATATATCGACTAAGCAGCTGATGATACCGCTGCTCAATAACCTCCCTAAAATCCACGTTCTTACCTCCTACCGAAGCCATTTAATGGCTTGTATCTCTGTTCCTTCCCCCGCTACGGAATTTAAGCTGAATTCATCCATCAGCCTTTTGACACCGGGAAGTCCCGCACCAAGTCCGCCAGACGTTGAAAATCCGTCTTCCATGACTTTTCGGATATCGGGAATTCCCGGCCCTTGGTCTTCCGCTATGATTTTCAGGCCCTTTTTTCCTCTGTCTGCGACCTGTTCAATTCCAATCTGCCCTTTGCCGGCATATAAATAAATGTTCCTGGCTAATTCTGAAATAGCCGTTGTAATTCTAGCCTGGTCTACAGTGCCGAATCCCAGTTCTTTTGCAACGTTTCGTCCCAGTTGTCTGGCGGCCACAATATCCCATTCTGTCATGATTTTTACACAGGATTGGTCGTTCATTCGCTATTCCCCCAATTCCCGCTTCAATGTCTCAAGCCCCTGCTCTAAGTCGAGTGCAGTCTCGATTTCCTCAAGAGCGATTCCGAGTTCAATCAGCGTCACTGCCACAGCGGGCTGAATGCCGGTCAAGACAACCTTTGCCCCCATTAACTTAGACATTGTAATGACGTCGCCCAGCACTTTCGCGATAAATGAATCTATCATATCCACAGATGTCAGGTCAATCACGACTCCGTTAGCACCTGTTTCGTATATTTTATTTAATAAGTCTTCTTGAAAGGTTAATGCAGTTTGGTCATCCAGTTCCCATTGAATGGATACTAATAAGCAATTATACAGTTTCAAGATCGGGATTTTCGGATGTCTCACAATGTTATTCCCCCAATGAAACGATTTTTCGATCCGTCATTTCCAATGCTGTTTGAATTCCTTTTTGCAGGGTATTCTTAGTAATAACTTGGGATAAATCAATGCCAAGGTTGACGATGGTTTGAGCAATTTCCGGACGGATTCCGGCGAGCAGGCATTTCGCTCCAACAAGCCTTACCGCTTCAGATGCCTGAATAATATGGTGGGCAACCATCGTATCAACGACAGGAACACCTGTGATATCAATTAACACGACTTGTGACCGATGTTTGACGACACCGTTTAGAAGGTTTTCCATAATTCGTTTAGCGCGTTCGGTATCAATTGTTCCGACCAGCGGCATCACGGTGATATTTTCAAATACCGGTATGAGCGGCGCAGATAGCTCCTGCAGGGCGATTTTTTGCAGAGAAACTGTTTTTTCCCACGAAATTGAGTATTGGTTAAAGATCTCAGTATTAATCGGGCTGAAAAAGCGGTCAATCTGCCAGATTAATTCCGTACTCTCTTGATCTGGCAATCTCTTATCATTCATTTTCGTGTAGAGACGCTTCCAGAATTCAGCAAGCGCAGTAGCCAAAAACTTCAAAGAAAGCCCGATTTGAACCGCTCGAAGCGCCAATTCGCTGATTTGGCTTTCAGCAGCGTTTTCGTCCTTAACAGACAGCAACAGAATGTCGATATATTCTTTAGATATATTTTCATACACTTGGTCAGTCAGCTGATAGGATTCTTGCTCGCTTAATTCTTTTAGTGTGTCAGTCCACAGTTGGAGCAGTTCATTTTGATTCTCGGCAATGAACTGGTATACAGTCTGATTCGACATCAAATTCGCTTACCTCCCGATAAAAAACAACATATTTTTTTCGTTATTTCACTATTATATCGTTTATGTTTTTTGAAAACAAAAAAAGTTGCTCTATTTGAGCAACCTATAAAATATGTCTAAAAATCAATGAGTGCCAAACTGATTTGTAAGGCTTCATCAACCTTATCCATCATTTCATCATCCAGATGAGTAATCTTATCCGTTAACCTTTGCTTGTCAATCGTCCGAATTTGCTCCAGCAAAATAACGGAATCTCTTTCAAAACCGTAGCGTTTTGCATCGATTTCGACGTGGGTTGGTAATTTCGCTTTCTGTATTTGTGCTGTTATGGCTGCAACAATAGCAGTTGGGCTGAAGCGATTTCCGATGTCATTTTGGATCACTAAAACCGGGCGCACCCCGCCTTGCTCTGAGCCAACAACAGGAGATAAATCAGCAAAATAAACATCGCCGCGTTTCACAATCAAATGATTATCCTCCGCTGACTAAGCGCTCAACTGTCGTTTCAGCCTCGCACTCCGCAAAGTGAGCCTCAGAAGAAATATTCAGGTTGATTTTCGCCATTTCCATATAGCCGCGTCTCATCAAATCACGGTTGTGACGAGTTGTTCGTTCGCTGACATACGCTCTCACTGCTTGTGATATCAGTTCGTTTCTGCTACGTTTCTCCCGCATCGCTACACCATCCAATTCAGCTACTAGGTTTTCGGGCAAGCTGATTTTCATTTCGGTTCTTGCGCTGGATTCAGACAAAAAACATACACCTCCACCAAACTTACGGATACGACTCTTTTATCCATCCAGTGATAATGATACCATTATTCACTCTTCAAGCAAAGCTGTTTTATGAATTCTCATAATGAGATGAGCTATTTGCTTGCATTTTCCTGCAATAAAGGATTTCTTACTTCCATTATACTCCCATTTTCCAAAAACATACGGGGAACGCGGGAACTTATTGTACAAGCCACTTCGTAGTTTATGGTTTCGAGCCTGCCTGCGACCTCATCCATGGAAATATGTTCATCTCCCTGGGAGCCGATTAATGTGACTTTTGTGCCCGGCGGATATTCCTGATCCAGCTCGACCATAAATTGGTCCATACAGATTCGGCCGGCAATTTTCAGCCGTTTTCCCTTCACAAGAATTTCGGTCCCTTTCAACTTTCGAAGCCAGCCGTCCGCGTAGCCGACAGGCACCGTTCCGATCCATGTGTCTTTTTCCGCTGTGTATTCCGCTCCGTAGCTGACGCTCTCGCCTTTTCTGACCAGTTTGACATGAGACAGCGTCGAATGCAGGGTGAATGCAGGGCACAGCTGAAACGGTATTTCGTCCGTAATGTCGGCTGACGGACGGAGCCCGTACATTCCGATGCCGAATCTGACCGCGTTGAAAAAGCCTTTTTTCAGACGGAGGCCGGCTGCGCTGTTGGCGCAGTGCACCATCAGATTCTTTAGCGGCAGCGGAGCAATCAGCTCTTTAAAGCGCTCAAACTGCATGAAAAAATAGCCTCTTTCTTTTTCATCCGCAGTCGCAAAATGGGTAAATACCCCTTTGCATTTCAAACGGGGGTTGCGGTCAAGAATCGCCATCACGTTCAGAACTTCTTCCTCTGTTTTTACACCCAGCCTGTTCATCCCCGTATCGACCTTCAGATGAAAATGAAGAGAACCTTTTTTCATGTGGCGGGCTGCCTCCTGAAGCCATTCAACAGAATAACCTGTTAATGTCACGTCATACTCAGCAGCGATTGCCACATACTCCGGGGGAACTGCGCCGAGCACCAATATAGGCGCCTTTAAGCCCTTTTTGCGCAGTGAAATCGCTTCATCCAGAATGGCTACCGCTAAGCATGAAGCGCCTGCATCAAGCGCCGCCTTTGCTACTTCTGCATCACCATGCCCGTAAGCATTCGCTTTCACAACCGCCATCAGGTGGACATGCTCCCCAATGTGTTTTTTCATATTGCTGACATTTTCCTTTATCGCGGACAAGTCGATTTCCGCCCAGGTATCTCTGTAAAAAGGTTTTGTGCTCATTCATGACACTTCCTAGCTTTTATTCAATATCATTTACATATCATACTAAAATTATAGGACAAAGGGAAACGATGCCTGACGAAAAAAAGGCCAAATCATGTTTGGCCTTTGGCGGTTATTTAGATGATTGTCCCTGCATGCTTTTTGCGACTGTCACCATTTCTTCCTTAGATAGATCTTTAGATGAGAGAAGGTAATCTACCCCGTCATATGTCCATGATAATGACGCATCTGACAAGGCGCCGATCGTGTAGCCAAGATTTACCGGTTCGCCGTTCAGCGTAACGGAGGAGGATGCCTTGGCGATCTGGGCTTTTTCCTGAATTAAGGTAAATGATTTTTCTCCTCCGTAGGTCATGATGATCCGCTTCCCGTCTTCAGTAGAAATATCTTTCTCTTCAAGCAGTTTTACGCCAAGCGGCAGTTCAAGCGGCGTTTTAACCGCGAATGTATCGGATGGCTTCGCGCTTGTGGCAACATCCATTTGAGAAAGGGTCATATTTTTCTTTTCGTCAAATGATTCTTTGTCGAATTGTTTATTAAATTCGAAGCTGCTGAATTCTACTTTCACCATGACTTTTCTGTCAGTATCCATGACTTTGACAGATGACGGGCTCATATCTTTTTTGTTAAACGTGATTTCTTGCGTTGGCAGCATTTTGTTGTGCTGATAGTTTGTTTTTGTTTCAAATACATATTTCTTCTCTTTCGCAGTGAAGACCGCATCTGAATCGTTTTGAACATCTTTTACGAGCGATTCAAACAGATACACCTGGCTGCTGTTGTTCGGCCAGTCGCTTTGGAACCTGAAACTCTTATTTAAAGACGGCGTGAGAACAAATACTCCGTTTTCATTTCGTAAAATGACTTGGTTTTGGTCCTTTTTTGGATTTTCCAGATAAACCCTGTACAGAGACGGTTTTTTGTGCCAGATTTCCACATTGTATACTTGAGGCTCACTCCCTGTCTCGATGGTCATTTTCGCTTTTGCTTTGTACGAGGTGTATTCTTTCGCCTTTTCATCTAATCCGGTCACAATATCTTGCTGCGTTTTTTCCCCGCAGGCAGAAAGAATAAGGACAGCAAGCAGTCCCGTTAAAAGCAAAACAAAGCTTTTTCTCACCTTTTTCAACCCCTTTTTCTCAATTGATGTAAAAGGAAGAAATCGCTTGTTTGACTTTAACGGTACGCTCGGTACAGGCAGGCAGAACGGATGCGTACCATAAAGCCTCAAACAACTTGTCTCCCTTAATGCATTATCAAATATATGAGTGGGGTTTCCCTAATATGCAGACTAGCTTGACAACCTTTCAATCACAACCTGCGCGGCTGCGTATTCCTTTGTATGGGTGATTGATACGTGAACGGCGGCTTGGCTCAGCTTCGCGCAAATGATATAAGGCTTGCCATTTTGATTTTTTTTGATTTCAATGTCCTGAAAACTGAGCTGTTTCCCAATACCGGTGCCAAATGCTTTGGAGAAAGCTTCTTTTGCCGCAAATCGGCCCGCGAGAAATTCAATTTTTCTTTTCTCAGAAAGCTCATGATATTGGTCAAGCTCGCCTGGCGTCAAAATCCGCTCAGCAAACCTTTTCTGGCGGGCGGCCATGGCAGCAATCCGTTTAAGTTCGGTGATGTCTAAACCAATGCCATAAATCATGTGATAACCTTCTTTCGTACGTACTATTTGAATGGTTTGTCTCATAAACGTGTTACTATAGAAATACCAAAATGATGAAAAGGGGCTCGGAATGTTTATACGGACTGAAAATTTTCAAACGTTTATCAGGCTTTACCCCGTTGTCACCTTTATATTGGCGTTGCAAGCTGCCCTCTGGCTGTTTTTTTCACTTCCTGTCCATTCGGTGGTGTTATGGAGAGATGCCGTCACAGGCTATAATCTAGGCGTTGCAAACGGTGAATGGTGGCGGTTGATCACTCCTGTTTTGCTGCACGCCGGTTTTACCCATCTGCTGTTTAATTCCATGTCGATCTTTTTATTTGCCCCGGCTTTAGAACGCATGCTGGGAAAAGCGCGTTTCCTGCTTGTGTACGCCGGCTCCGGCATCATCGGCAATATCGGCACATATATTACAGAGCCGCTTGATTACGTGCATGTCGGGGCTTCCGGCGCGATTTTCGGGCTATTCGGCGTGTATCTGTTTATGGTTCTTTTTCGCAAAGAACTGATCGGGCACGAGCATTCCAAAATGATTCTCACCCTGCTCGCATTTGCCGTTCTCATGTCATTTATCAACTCCAATATTAACATGATGGCCCATCTGTTTGGACTTTGCGGCGGGTTTCTTCTTTCATTTTTATGTGTGCAAAAAAAAGAGCGGCGGTATTAACCGTCCGCTTTTTCATATGAGTACCAGTTTAAAATGAAGGCTGCATCCTCTTCACCTACATCCCTCACCGTTAATTCTTCCATATGGCTCGATGATTTCACCGAAGTAGAAATGGTATACAGGCTGCCTTTCTTTTGGAAATAGGATTGGCTGAACTTGCAAACCTGCATTCGTTTTTTCAACACAATCGCGGTTGTTCTGCCGATAAATCTTGACGTCAATTGAAGACGGTCCCCGCTGATCGTCCACGCTGCATCCCTATATGCGAGGTAGCCAAAGACCAATTCAATCGGCAGCAGGATGATTGACAGATAGCCCCATGGCTGAAAGAAGATACATAACGGGATGATCAAAAAGATTGAAAAAATGACGGAACGGAACAAATATCGTTTTAACGCGCGCCGCGGCAGGCGGCGGCAGTTTTCTTCCAGCGTGTATTCCGGCGTAAAGGTCCGGAGCATGTGCGGAAGCTTTTTTTTATGAATCATCGGAAAAAGAATGGTCAAAGCGCCTTCTTCTTTTTCCCGGTCGCCTCCGCCCGCGCTGACGATGGACACCGTCACAAAGCCGAAAAGCTGGCGGATGATGTTTTCTTTTATTTTAATGGCCTGTATTTTTCGGAGCGGAATCGTAACTTGATGTTTTTCAATAATCCCTCTTGAAATTACCAGTTCCTGTTCTTTTTTCATGATTTGAAAGTTCGCGTATTTAAACATCATACCGGCGATGCTGAAAATCCAGGCGATAAATAAACCGAAAAAAATGAGTACCGCGTAAATGCCGATGCTGGCGTGCTGAAGGAAGGAAAATTTATCGAAAACCCAATCCATCGGCAGCACTTCGTCAAGCTGGGAAATAAGCGCAAATACAGCAGAGATAATCACTCCGATTCCGCCGGAGGTAGAAGCGGCCATCAGTAATTCTTTCGCGTTCATGCGATAGTGCTCTTTGTGCTCAACAGCCGGGATCAGCTCCCGCTCCGCTTCAATCAATTCTTCATCGTGTTTGTTTTCGTGCCTTTGTGCTTTTTTCTTAAAGACAGCTTCTTTGATGCGTTCAGCTTCTTCAAGAGAAATAGCAGAAAGAACAGCTTCTGCCTCCTTGCCTCCGCCTGCCGTTTCAATTTGCAGCTTCACAAGCTTAAAAATTTGCTGGACCACGCCCGCGCTCGTATTCATCGTTTGAATCCGGTCAATCGATATGTATTTCTTTTTCGTGACAAACAAGCCCTCTTCGATTCTAAATTCATCATCTTCAATCCGATAAGTAAACCTTCTCCATTCGATGATGCTTGCGGCTACAAGCCAGATGAACAGTACACCGAGCGCAATGGCTCCGTAAAAACGGACAGTATGATTCGAATTCACAATATAAACAAAAAAGAATGGCAGAATGATATTTTTTATCGTTTGAATAATGGTATGGCTTAAATTCAAAATGACTGCCGCCGGGTGCAGGCGTTTCGGTTCAGACATCATCGTCAGTCACCCTTGCCAGACGGGAAATAGAGTCTCTCAGCCGATCCGCTTCCTCCATTGCTAAAGCGGGAATCGAATGAACGGTTGCGGCCGTGGAAATTTTGACGGTTGCCAGATTGTACTTTTTCAATAACGGTCCTTGTGACGTATCTACGTGCTGAACCCTGACCATTGGAACAATTACACGCGTTACCACAAAAATACCTGATTGAATATCTATTTCATGTTCATGAACCTCATAGCGCCACACTTTATGACGGATCTTTGGAATGAGAAAGATCGTCACAACAGACCCCAGAAACCAAACCGCGCCGAGCACGCCGCTGATCCAGTACGGCCAATGAAAATAATAGCTTAACACTGCAACTGCTATGACAATAAGCAAGCAGACAGCGGATGTGATGATCTCTTGAAGTCGCCAAACCTTTAATCCGTCCGGACTGATTTGGTTTTTTGGCTGCTCTCTCAAAATACCTACCTCCCGTTTTTTCGTCGTTACTTATACGTCTCTTTCACAGAAAGGTTTCATTCTTTAGCATACATAGAAAAACGGCTACCGTCAGCTGAAAGTTTGCTGAATCACAAATCGCGAACATAAAAAAGCCCAAAACGTTATGTTTTGGGCTTTTCATTGATAGTATTAGTAAGATTTTTTCTGGCGTCTGTCACCTGAAGAACGGCGATCGTTTGAACGCTTTTTGTCGTAGGAAGAACGGTTGTTGCTTTTCCCTTTTCCGCCGCGATAGCCGCCGCCTTGTCCGTCTCTGCGTTTAGAAGAGCGCTGGTTTTTGTAGCGTTTGCTGATCATCGGCGCTTCGTCTGTTAAGCGAACCGGTGTGTTGTCCGGCTCTTTTGTAGACATTTTGATAGCAGCTGCAACTACTGTTACTGCATCATGATCTTCAAGCAGCTCAGCAGCCGCTGTCATGTAGAAATTCAGGTTGTTTTCACTGATTGCCGTGCGAAGACGTTCAACCGTAACCTGCTGCTGGCCTTCTAACGCTTCATCAAGTGTAGGCTCCTTCATGCGGTCCATTTTGCGTTTTGTGGTTTGTTCAATTGCGCGAAGCATGCTTTTCTCACGCGGTGTAATGAACGTCATCGCCATACCTGTTTTTCCTGCACGGCCTGTTCTTCCGATACGGTGAACGTAGCTTTCAGGATCTTGAGGCACGTCGAAGTTGTACACATGAGTAACACCTGAGATATCAAGTCCGCGAGCGGCAACATCAGTTGCGACAAGAACTTCGATTGCACCTTCTTTAAATTTGCGAAGCGCAACCATACGTTTCGCCTGCGTTAAGTCACCGTGAATTCCTTCAGCCGCATATCCGCGAAGGTTCAGGGCTTCAGTCAGCTCATCGACACGGCGTTTTGTACGTCCGAATACGATCGCAAGCTCAGGAGACTGAATGTCAAGAAGACGAGTGAGTGTATCAAATTTTTTGCGCTCTTGCACTTCTAAATAGAACTGCTGAATGTTAGAAACCGTCATTTCTTTTGCTTTTACTTTTACGTGTTCCGGCTCAGTCATAAAGCGCTCTGCAATGCGTTTGATCGGCGCAGGCATTGTAGCAGAGAACAGAAGTGTCTGGTGCTCGCTCGGCACGTTTGAAAGGATAGATTCAATGTCGTCAATGAATCCCATGTTCAGCATTTCATCCGCTTCATCCATTACAACAGTATTTACGTTGTTTAAACGAATTGTGCGGCGGTTGATGTGGTCAAGAAGACGTCCAGGCGTTCCGACAATGATATTCGGATTCTTCTTTAACGCCCGGATTTGCCGTCCAATATCCTGTCCGCCGTAAATAGGAAGAACTTTCGCACGCTTATCTTGTCCAATTTTATATAATTCTTCAGATACTTGAATGGCTAATTCACGGGTTGGCGCGATTACGATTGCTTGAATATTAGGAGACTCGGGGTTAATTTTTTCAACAAGGGGTATACCAAACGCAGCTGTTTTACCTGTACCTGTTTGCGCTTGTCCAATGACGTCTTTATTTGAAAGTCCGAGCGGTATCGTTTGTGCCTGAATCGGTGTTGCTTCTTCAAATCCCATACGATTAATTGCTTTCATGAGATCAGAACTTAAATTAAAATCTTGAAACGTTATAGTCAAATTATTCAAACTCCTTCTAATTGCTGTTTCAGTAATGTCGTGATTTACCACTTATAAAACTGCCCTTTTAACAAAAAGGACAGGATCCATCCGTATACAAAGCCCGAATTACTTTAAGTTTTATCTTACCATTACACTATTCGTTTTTCAATAAGATGAGAAGCAGAACGGCATCTCGAATATGCTGGCTGCTTCTCCATCTGCTCCCATGTATCAGGTAGAGAACTTCGGGTCAGCGGATAAGAGTCCGGACGAATATGTTCGTATCGCGAAATAACCTGTATTTATTGTATCATAGCCGCAGCCGGCCAGACATACATTATTTCCGGCCGGCATACATTATTGTTTGCACATCATGTTATTTTATGATGCAATATGCATTTTTTCCGCAAGATTTTTTTCTTAAGAGAGCGGGCTCTCTATTAAATCTTTAACGATTTCCTCAAGCTTCATACCTCTGGACGCTTTGAATAAAATCAAATCTCCTTTTGATGCGTGTTCCTTCACAGCTTGGAGGAGATCTTTTTTCTCTGTGAAGTGGCTGACGCGTTCTTTCTCAAAGTGTTTCCGTGCGCCTTCCGCAATAAAAGCGCCCAGTTTTCCGTACGTAAAGACGCGGTCGATTTTCTCAGGGCTGATCACAGCGCCGCACTCTTTATGGAACGTTTCTTCAAGATCGCCGAGTTCAAGCATGTCGCCGAGTACGAGCATTTTTTTCCCGTAGCCTTCAAGGCTTTCTGTCAATTGTATCGCAGCCTTCATGGAAGTCGGACTCGCATTATAAGCGTCATTGATAATTGAAATGCCGCTGTCTGTTTTGATGAGTTCAAGTCTCATCCCGGTTACCTTAAGCCCGCTCAGTCCTTTAGCGACATCGGCTGGAGTGATGCCGAAATAAACCCCCGCGGCAACCGCAGCCATGGCGTTCATGACATTGTGCTTGCCGAGTATCGGAATAAAAAACGTTTTTTCCATCCCTTTGATTGTAAAATGGGTTCCTGCTTCACTCTGGCTGACACCCTGAAGCTGATAATCATTTTGTGATCCCGTTCCGTATGTTTTTGTTTGGCAGATGTATTCATTTTGAAGAAGCGGTTCGTCCCCGATATAAATCAGCACTCCGTCTTCTTTAAGGCCGTTAATGATTTCGAGCTTGGCTTCCGCGATGCCCTCTCTTGAGCCAAGTTCTTGCATATGGGATTCGCCGATATTCGTAATCACAGCCACTTCCGGGTTTGCCAAGCGGCTCAGGAGGTCAATTTCTCCTTTGGCGCTCATGCCCATTTCTAATACAGCGATCTCCGTGTCTTCAGGCATGGCTAAAACCGTCAGCGGCAGGCCGATGTGATTATTGAAGTTTCCTCCTGTTTTGTGGACACGGTACCGCGTGCCCAGGACGGCGTGAATCATATCTTTCGTTGTCGTTTTGCCATTGCTTCCGGTTACCCCGATAACTCGCGTGCCAAGCTCCCGCAAATAGGCTTTTGCAAGCTTCTGAAGTGCGGAAAGGGTGTCGTCCACTAAGATGACGGCTTGATTCTCGGGCGGATTTGGTTCTGACCGATCCCACAAAACGGCCGCTACACCGGCTTCAAATGCCTGCGGCACAAAAGTGTGGCCGTTAAAATGTTCCCCTTTCAGCGGAATAAAAAGCTGATCTTGTTCCAGTTTTCTTGTATCTGTTGACACTCCATGAATCACGGTTTGTTCATGTTGCGGATTTGTCAGTGTGCCTTTGACCATCTCGGCAATGTTCTTTACTGTTCGCTTAATCAAGTGAGGTCCCTCTCTTTCTTTTGTATATACGGGAAAAGACACTGCCCTCTAACCGGCAGTGTCCATCTTCATTAGAATGTATGCTTAATTAATTGTTTCTCAGCATGGCGTTCTTTTGCAAGCTCCACAAGCTGTTCAATCAGGTCAGCGTATTCCACACCGGCCTCTTTCCAGAGCAGCGGGAACATGCTGAAAGGTGTGAAGCCAGGCATTGTGTTGACTTCATTGATTAGAACTTCGCCGTCAGCTGTCAGGAAAAAGTCTGCTCTGACGAGTCCTGAACCATCGATCGCTTTAAATGCCTTAATCGCCATATCACTGATTGTTGCATATTCCTCATCGGACACAATCGCCGGGATCATCAGATCAGTGTCTCCGTCCTCATATTTCGCTTTGTAATCGTAGAAATCAGTCTTCGGTGCGATCTCTCCCACAACAGAGCATTTAGGATCGTCATTTCCGAGAACGCCGATTTCGATTTCGCGGCCGTTAATTCCTTCTTCAACGACGACTTTACGGTCATATTGGAATGCAAGCTCAAACGCTTTTTGCAATTCTTCACGGTTACGGCATTTGCTGATTCCGACACTAGATCCAAGATTTGCCGGTTTTACGAAGCAAGGATAGCCTAATTCCTGTTCGACCTGCTGACAGCTTTCTTCCGGAGAACGAGTCCAATCTTTCTTAAGGAAAGCCGCGTATTTAGCCTGAGCAAGTCCGGCTTGCGCGAATAAATGTTTCATGATGACTTTATCCATGCCTGCTGAGGAAGCAAGCACACCGTTGCCGACATAAGGAATATTCAATAGTTCGAGCATTCCTTGGATCGTACCGTCTTCTCCATTCGGTCCGTGGAGGAGCGGGAATACGACGTCGATGGCTTCGTTTTGCTGTGAAACTTCCTGCGGAAACATCTCCTGATTCAAGGCAGCCGGAGAAAAAGCAGTGCCTCCCTGTTCAAATTGAAGCATTTTTACGTTGGACACAGGCTCAGTTAAACGGGCGCCTCTTACCCATTCGCCTTTTTCAGTTATATAAATCGGATGTATATCAAACTTCTCAGTGTTTAGCGCTTTGATTACAGCCAGAGCGGTCTGCAGTGAAACATTATGTTCTGCCGACTTTCCTCCGTACACTAATCCTAGACTTGTTTTCAATGGATACTCCCCCCACTACAATTCATCTTTACTATCTTATCACTTTCACAAGAAAATGATCTAATTATTTTTGGGCATGCTGATGTGGAATGCATTTGTATGTAATTCCTTTTTATTTTATATTAAAATGGCATTGAAAAGGAGATGTGACATATGAAAAAAATCACAACAAACGAACAATTTAACGAACTGATTCAATCAGATAAAGAAATTATTGTAAAGTTTTATGCTGATTGGTGCCCAGACTGCACACGCATGAATATGTTCATTGGCGATATTCTGGAAGAGTACAATCAAAATGACTGGTATGAGCTGAATAAGGACGAGCTTCCTGAACTCGCTGAAAAATACCAAGTAATGGGTATTCCTAGCTTGCTTATCTTCAAAAACGGTGAAAAAACAGCTCACCTTCATAGCGCCAATGCCAAAACGCCTGAAGAAGTGACTGAATTTTTGTCTGAACATATAAGCTAATTCGTTAGACAGCCTTATTTTTTGTCGTCGGGCTCTACATGAACATGAACATGAGTGACATCGTGTTCATGTTTTATTTTGTCTTCGACTTCATCCGCCACTCCATGGCCTTCTTCTACTGTAAGCTTTGGGTCAACCGTAATGACCATCTCGATATGAACTGTGCTGCCTAAATACCTCGCTTTTACATCCTTTAGACGATGTACACTTTCGATCCTGCCGACGGTCTGTTTGTAAGGATCAAGATCTTTTAAGTGAAAGCCGTCTGTTAACGAATGTGAAGCATCTTTAAAGATATCCCAAGCCGTCTTGCAAATGATGATGCCGATGATAAAAGCCGTTACCGGATCGATCCACGGCAGCTGCAGCTGGGATGACATTACACCGATAAATGCCCCGGCACTTACAAAAGCGTCTGATCTGCTGTCCTTTGCCGCTGCCATCAGGGCAGAGCTTTTAATGGATGCCGCCAGCCTTTTGTTATATAAATAGATGCCATACATAAACACAGCACTGCCTAACGCCGTCCATGCGGCGATAAGACTTGGCGTTTCCGTTGTTCCGCCCGCAATCGCTTCTCCTCCGCCGATTAACACTTCAATGCCAACAACCATCATAATAAAAGACGCAACAAGAGACGAAATTGTTTCAGCCCGATAATGGCCATATGGATGATCGCTGTCTGCCGGCCTTTGCGAGATGCGCAATCCAATCAGCACTGCTACTGACGCAACAATATCTGTTCCATTATTTAACCCGTCTGCCCTCAGCGCTTCGGAATGATAGAGAATCCCAATGGCAAGCTTTACAACAGCAAGGATGACATATGCCAGAATATTAAGGAGCGCCCCTTTTTCTCCCTTTTTCAGATTTTCTGTCCGCTCCATCGAATACCAGCCTCCATTCTATTACATAGTATGGTTCAAAACATGAAAAATAGCAGCGGCAGCTTTCAAGGAAAGGGACATTTCGACAGCAAATTATTGCCCGGGAAACTTTTTGTCGATCTTGTTGAATATTTGCATTTTTATGAAAGAATAGGACTGTTTTCACCTTTACAGGCTTTTGCGGACATTGTATACTGAGCTTAATTGATAATGATTATCAATATCGTTTGATTGGAGGTTGGTGACACAATGACACCTCAGTCTGCAGAAATCAGGAAAAAACAGCTCATTCATCTGTTAATACAGAATGGTATATACAAAAAGTCAAAGCGTCATTTGTATGAATTGTCGCTGACAGAGTTAGAAAGTGAATACAAACATGTCAGGAGGGCGCCGGAGCATGCCGAAGCGTAAAGTGAAAACCTACCAGCAGCTAATCCAGGAAAACAAAGAGGCGATTATGGGCAATCCAAAGCTAATGAACGTCATTTATGACAGGATCGACCGCAAGCATCAAAAAAATCTTCAAGAGCAAAACAATACATAAAAAGAGCCGAAAAGGCTCTTTTTTTCATGACTCAAACGCTTCTGCGGCCAGCTTGTGTATCACGGCGTCATCCATCGGCGGGTTGTGGAGACCGGCACGCACATCACGATAATAGCGCTGAAGCGGGTTGGTTCGTTCAAGGCTTTTAGCCCCGACAACTCTCATCGCTTTATCCACAACAGACAGCGCAGCATTTGTGACGATATGTTTCGCCGCACCAAGCTCGCTTCTCAAGTAAGGACGGCGCTCCGGATCGTCGTACAATTGAGCGATATGGAAAAGAAAATGTCTGGCGTTGAGCAGTTCGAGCTCCATTTCGCCTGTTCGTTGCTGTACGGCTGGGACATCCTTAATCGGTCCCTTCAAGCTGTTTGGAGAATACTCAAACGCAAATTGCACCGCATAATCCCGTGCAGCTTGAGCAATGCCAAGATAAATCGCCGGAATGTGAAGCAGCCAGCCATTCGGCTTAGCTCCCCGAGGCCCTTGAAGCAATTCCACCAGTTTATCCTTCTCAAGCATTACCTCATTCAGTACAAGGTCATGGCTTCCAGTCGCCCGCATCGCCATCATATTCCACGTTTCTTCAATCGACAAACCGGGATCATCTTTATGAATGAGAAACACACCTGTTGTTTGTTTGTCTTCAATCCACGCTGTCACTAAAAAATAATCCAGTGCCTGCGACATTGTCGTAAAGGTTTTTCTTCCGTTCACTGCCCATTTGCCATCTTTTTTGACGGCGTTTGTACCGGGACGCCCTCCTCTTGTCGGGCTTCCGGTTTGCGCTTCTGTCGCAGCCCTGTTGATGACGGCTCCGTTTTGGACTTCCTTTGCAATAAAGGCAAACACGTCTTTATCCCAGCTGTTGCCTTCTCCGAGCTCTCCGATTACGCTCAAATGCCAGCCGATGCTCAGTGCTGTAGGAGCATCTCCCCGCGCCAGCCGCTCTTGAAACAAGAGCATATCGTAAACAGAAATGCCTTCTCCCCCAAAAGATGCCGGCAATGTTAATGCTGTATACCCGGCATCACGCAGTTTTTGTATTTTTTCGGCAGGAAAACGTCCCTGCTCGTCATCTTCAGCGGCTGTTTGCTGAAATTCATCTGCAATCCGTCCGATTTTCTCCATCCATTGCCGCTGTTGATCGTTTTGTATAAATAATGACATCCGGCAGCCCCCCCAAGGTTTTAATTCCGATAAATTTAATATGTATTATAGATTTCCTGCCATCATTCCGCAACTGTTAACCTTTTGTCCGGTATAGAAAAACACGCCGTTCCCCAAGGAACAGCGTGTTTACACAGGATTAGCATCCCGGTCTTGTTTCATGCCGAGATAAATCAGCATATATGTCAGGTAACCCATTGTCATCACCAGGCCGCCAAAGAAAAAGCTTGAGAAAATCGGCTCTTCAAAAGCGGTCACTGCTGCCAGCACAATCCAGCTGGCATACAGATAGATGATAAAATAACGGATGCCCGTCTTTATTTTATATATCATGTACAGCCCCACGAGAGAGAACAACCCAAGCGCGAGCCTGAAATACACAAGATGTTCAAACTGAAACATGAATGACACAAATGAGAATCCAAGCAGCAATACGATCGGTAAAGCGGTAATAAAGTTCCTCAATCGAGACACCTCCGTCAGTACCTTTAGTATAAACCAAAATATCAAAAGATATTGATTCACGTGAGCTTTTTCACAAAAATGTCATTCCTTGCCTTTATACCCGTACATCCCGTTTACAGAAGCACCACCAGCCGACGGCGATGAAGAAAATGGCATGTATGAGGATAATCCCAATTGAAAACAATGGCGTCATGCCTGAAAACAGCGCTGTCTCTCCGCTTCTGTATTGGGTAAAGTCGGTGTTCGCAAAAAGTAAAAAGCTGCCCCATTTGTTTTCAAATAGCTTCATAAGCTGGACAAGTGTACTCGCTCCATATAACACAACAAACGAAACGACGACCGCTACCGCACTATTGCGGAACAGCGAAGAACAAAGCAGCCCGAATAATCCCATCATGACGGCTTCAAGCCAGTTTGACCCGATCAGCGCCAAGGTGTTGATCAGCAATGTCTTTGATTCCGCGGTCACCGATGTGCCAAAAAAGACGAGACCGAATAACAATGCCAAAATGTAATATGCCAGATACAGATAAAAGCTGACCATCACGACTGTGATTAATTTTGACCAAAAGACCTTTTGGCGTTTAACTGGGCGAATGAGCAGAAATTTGATCGTCTTTTTATCAAATTCCATCGAAACAATTGTCGCTGCAATCACGATCGTTAAAGCCTGCAGCAGAATATTCAGGCTCGGTGTATACGATAAATAGCCGATGAAGTTTTCATCCGTTCCTGCACTGATGACAATCCGTTTAATAATCAAAGCCATGAAAAATTGAAAGACCGCCATCAGGATAAGGGAAACCAATGTGACCTTCCGATTAAAAAGTTTCATATGTTCATTCCAAATTAATTTAGACAAGCTCTTCTCCCTCCTCTTGATGTGCAGTTGTCGCTTTGATGAATTCGTCCTCCAGTGATTGCGTGTAAGGCGTAATGGAAAAGACATTCAGGTCTTGTCCGACAAGTGAGCGGTTCAGCTCCGGAATGTTTTCTTTTGCCACTTCAACAACTATCGCTCCGCCCTGCCGCTCAGCTTGATAATGATTGCCTTTCAGCCAATTGAGCGCTTTTTCTTCCGGCTGCGCTTCAATGATGGCTTTTTCAGTTTTTTGGCCTGTGCCATGTAAGCTGACTTCCGCTTTGATTTCACCTTTTTGAATGATGATGACGCGGCTGCACAAATCTTCAACCTCGCGCAACAAATGAGTCGCGAACAGGACTGCTGTTCCTTCTATTTCCGCGAGCTCCTTGATATGGTCGCGAAAATCCTTCATGCCCGCAGGATCGAGACCGTTTGTCGGTTCATCTAGAATAAGAAGCTTCGGCCGGTGAAGAATTGCCTGTGCAATGCCAAGCCGCTGGCGCATACCGAGGGAATAGGTTTTTACTTTATCATGAATCGCTGACGTCAGCCCGACACGTTCCACCACTTCATCAAGCCGTTCATCTGTTATTTTTTTGTGCATATTCGCAAAGTGCTTGAGGTTTTCCCAGCCTGTCAGGTACGGATAGAACTCGGGATTTTCGACGATCGCTCCAACAGCTTCCATTGCTTTTTCAAACTCTGTATCATGCTGGAACCCGCTGATTGTCACGCTTCCGCTGTTTTGTTTTAACAGCCCGACGATGATGCGGATGAGTGTTGTTTTTCCGGAGCCATTCGGACCGAGCAGGCCGATGATTTCCCCCTCCATGACCTCCATGCTGATCTGTTTTAGTATCTGTTTCGACCCAATCTTTTTATCGAGGCCTTCAATATGTAAAATCGGCTCAGCCATAAAGCCTTCCTCCTTTTTCGACAAAAAATAAACAGTGCCCCAAAGCAGGCACTGTTTGTATTATAGCATTTGTTGCTTCCAAATGTTTGGTTAAACCGATAGAGCCGCGCTTACTCAGGCTGTTTGTTCTTTTCGGTTAATGATGACAGCGCAGGCCGCGTCCCCTGTTGTGTTGACCACTGTACGGAGCATATCAAGCAGGCGGTCAATGCCGAGTATTCATCCGATTCCCTCGACAGGAAGGCCGCCAGATAGAAGCACACTCCTTATCGATTTTGCAAACTACTTGTTATCACTTTTCTCTCGAGGTTCTTTAGACCTATCTTCCTTGTTGGTGACATCAAGAATATCAAGGAGAAACACAAAGATCGGAATCCCGATAATTAGACCCCAAATGCCGAAAAAGTGTTCAGAGAAAATGAGTACTGTGAAGGTGAAAAAGATTGGCAGCTCTGTTTTTGCAGACATTAGCTTCGGATTTAAGAAATAGGTTTCGATCGCATGAATGGCGAATATGACAAGCACAATGTAGAGGACATACATTCCGCCGCCAGTGCTGTAAGCGATAATACTGAGCGGGATCAGAGAAATGACGACACCAGCTACAGGAATTAATCCGAGGAAGAACACCATAATCGAAAGCCCAAACAGCTGCGGGAAATGCATAATCCAAAGCGCGATAAATGTCAGAATACAGTTGACGAGCGCAATGATAAATTGAGCCTCAAGCACCTTGCCGAACGTTCTTGCAAATTTGCTTCCGAAAAAAGCAATTTCCTCGTAAAAGACTCTCAGCTTGCTCGTTTTAAATTTCGCCATGAATTCAGACAGCCGTTTTTTCTCAAATAAGAAAAACATGCTGAGAATGAGCGCCATCACGACCTGCAAGCCGAATGTGCTAATATCGGCCAAATACGTATACACGACATTGAAGCCTTCTTTGACATATGAGCTGATGTTAATATCTCCGAAAACACTTGTGATTTCATCAAAAAAAGGGATACTGTCCGGGTGATACGCAATATGTTTAATCTGCTTAACCAGCTGCTGAATCTGTGCCGCGACGACCGGATAAAATACAAATCCCCCGACTGTAAGCAGCACAGCCAGCAACATGTACAGAAACGTAATGACAACCCGCTGGCTCACGCGGAAGAACCGGCTTACAAACTGCCGTACGACAAGCTCCAAACGATCCATTAGAAACGTGAAAATGAAGGTAAGCAATATTAAATTGATCATGCTCTTAAATAGATATAACACACCAGTTAACACGACAAAGACGGAGAAACGCCTTACTCCCGGGTGCTGAAAAAATTTAACTAAAGCGGCCATTTATACACTCCTGTTAGGACAAACGTCCTTCATTCAATATAGTATCCATTTGTAAATTATATAACAAAAAAATGCTGAGGTCTCTGTCCTTACCTTAATAATTCTTAAACAATTAAAAAAACGGCCCACAGATGGGCCGCTCTTTTTTCAGACTGCTGTTTTCATTTTTTTCATGCCTTCAACAGCCTCTACGCTTTTCGCTTCATCGAATTCGTTTTCGCTTTTTGCAACAATTATTGTAGCGATCCCGTTTCCTATCAGGTTCACAATTGCCCTTCCTTCACTCATGAATCGGTCAACCCCAAGCAGGAGTGCAAGACCCTCCAGCGGAATGACCTGCAGCGCCGACAGTGTTGAAGCAAGGACAATAAATCCGCTTCCCGTCACACCTGCCGCTCCCTTCGATGTCAGCATCAGAACGAGGATAATTGTAATCTGCTGGCCGATGCTGAGGTCTACTCCAAACACCTGTGCCAGAAAGACGGTCGCCATTGATAAATAAATGGATGTGCCGTCGAGGTTGAACGAATAGCCCGTCGGAATAACAAGCCCGACAACGGATTTGGAACAGCCGTAGCGCTCCATTTTATCCATCATACGCGGAAGCACCGATTCTGATGAGCTTGTGCCAAGCACGATCAGAAGCTCATCTTTAATGAAGCGCAGATAATTCCACAGGCTGAATCCGTAAAGCTTGCAGATGATATTTAAAGCAACAAATACGAACAGGAACATCGTAATATAAACTGACATCATTAAACTTGCCAGCGGCTTGATGGAATCGAGACCGAAGTGCCCGATCGTATACGCCATCGCCCCGAAAGCCCCGATTGGCGCTGCACGCATGATATAGCCGATGATTTTGAAAAAGACGTGAGAAATCTTGTCGAAGAAATCAATGACGCTTTTCCCTTTTTCACCTAATGCCGCGAGACCGACTCCGAAAAGAATAGAAAAGAATAAGACCTGCAAAATGTCCCCTTTTGCGAAGGCATCAACCATGTTGGACGGAACAATGTGTGTGACAAATTCAACCCAGTCGATTCCCTGACCGCCATTTTGCGTGTATTGTGATACATCTCCCTTTTCAAGCTTGCTGTAATCAAGGCCTGCTCCCGGCTTCATGATATTGACGACAAATAAACCAATAATGAGTGCGAGGGTGGTGACAACCTCGAAATAAATAAACGCTTTTCCCCCTACTTTTCCAACCTTCTTCATATCGCCCATTTTTGCAATCCCGAGAACGATTGTGAAGAAAATGATTGGTGCGATCACCATTTTAACAGCGTTGATAAATGTATCGCCAAGCGGTTTCATCTCTTTGCCGACATCCGGCCAGACCAGCCCGACAATGACCCCGATGATGACCGCGGTAATGACCTGAACTGTTAAATTTTTAAACAGTTTCATATCCTTCATCCCCCTGTCCTATTCGCCTTTGTGTCTTTCTTACTAGAATGATAGCGTTTTCATACAGTCTGGGGAAGTTTATGATCATAACGGACATTTTGGTCTTTTTGGTCTCAGGTTATCCTATAAACACGTAACGGTTGACGGGCCGGCCGACTCCTCCGTATTGAACGTCCAGCTTGATCGTTCCGTTTTTTTCAAGGTAATCAAGGTATCGCCTGGCTGTCACTCTGGCGATGCCGAGCGCCTTGGCGACCTCTTCCGCAGAAAGTGATGCGGTTTGCTGTTTCAAAAAAGCAGTGACTTCATTCATCGTGAAATGATTTAACCCCTTCGGGAGCTCCTGAACGGCCTGCTGCGGAATATTCAGGATCGCATCAAGCTGCTCCTGGGACAGCGTATCATTCGCTTCGATTTTTTGTTTATATTGCTTGTACTTTTCAAGTGCCTGTCTCATTCGCTCAAGTTTAAACGGCTTTAAAATATAGTCAACCGCTCCGTTTTGCAGCATAAGGGAGATCGTTTCTTTGTCTTTTGCAGCGGAGACGACGATGACATCCACTTCAAGCTTTTGCTTTCTGATTTCCTGCAACGTTTTGATTCCGTCTTTTTTCGGCATGTACACATCGAGAATAACGAGGTCAGGCTGTTTTTCTTTAATCAGCTTGATGCCTTCTTCACCGTTTCCAGCTATTGCACAGACGTCGAAGCCTTTGACCGTTGTGATGAATTCCTTGTTTACCTCTTGAACCATCGGATCGTCTTCAATGAGCAGAACCTTCCATTCCTTACGAACCATGCTGTGCTTCCTCCCCCTTCATTGGAAAAATGATAGAAAAAGATGTTCCCCGTCCCGCGTGTGAATCGACCTCTATCGTACCCGATCCTTTGTCTGTAATTTGTTTCACTAAATAAAGGCCATAGCCTGTACCGCCTGTTTTGTTAACCGTAAATCCTTTGTCGTAAAGGTGCGGCATATGCGCCGGTTCAATTCCGCAGCCGTTATCTTCTATTAAAATGGCAAGGATATCATCCGTTTGTTCAATGCTGATGTCAATTCGTTTGTCATCAGATTGAACGGTTTCAAATGAACCGAAGGCATTTTCAATCAGATTGCCGAGGAGCACAACGATATCATGCTGATCAACATGCTCAGGAAATTGCTGGAGACTGCTGTTTTCATCAATATGAACAGCAATGCCGAGCTCCCTCCCTCTTCTGACCTTACTTAACAGCAGGCCGGCCGCGGCGTCATTTTGAATCGACCGATGCAGAAACTCAGTCACATTTTCCTGCTCAGTTGACGCCTGGAATGCAAGCTGCAAGGCTTTTTCAGATTTCCCCAGCTGGATGAGACCGGCAATCGTATGCAGCTTATTCATATGCTCATGGTTTTGGACACGGAGCGCCTCTACAAAGTTTCTGACACCAGTCAATTCCTCTGCCATCTTGGCCGCTTCCGTTCTGTCCTGAAAAATCGCGACGGCGCCGATGACTTTTTTCTTCATGACAATCGGAATTCTGCTGCTCATGATGACCTTTCCGCTGACACGAATTTCTTCATTATAAACCGCTTTGTTCCGCTCCACGATTTCGGGCAGGCGCGAATCCTTGAGAACCTCCCAGATCACCTTTCCGACCAGATCCCCCTGCACCTCAAAGATCTGTTTCGCTTTTTCATTGAAAATTGTAATGATGAGCCGGTTGTCAATAGCGATCACGCCTTCATTCATTGAATGAAACGTCGCCGTCCGTTCTTCATACATCCGGACAATCTCATGGGGTTCAAGCTGAAACATTTGTTTTTTGATATGGCGGGCCAGCAGAAAGGAACCTGCAAGCCCGAAGCCAAGTGTCAGCACAACGATGAACGCAATATCACGCTTTAAATGAAGGAGGATGTCGGCGATCCCCGGCAGTGTTTTCCCGACAAGCACCACGCCGATCTGGTTCAGATCGTGATCCTTCACCGGGTAAAAAGCGCGAACCGCCGTGCCAATCTCACCCTTTGCTTCTGAGAAATAAATGTGCTCCGCAAACGCCGCCTCTTCGTCCGCACCCTCAGACTTTTTGCCGATGCTTGTACTGACAGGATGCGTGTAGCGGATGTGATTCATATCCATCACGACGATGTAATCTGCTTCATTAATCATCCTGATTTCTTCAACTGCGTGGCGAACAGCTTCTGTTTGTTTTTTTCGCGCCAAGGCCCCTTTTACTTCTGTCATCTCCGACACCGTCCGGGCCGTATTCATCAGCCGTTTCTTCAGCTCCCGCTCCTCTGTATGCTGGATATTGCCGATGAGTACAATGCCGCCGATCAAAAAGGAGAAAATGACGAGTATATAGGATAGGATCGTGATTTTCCAACGGATTGAGAGCTTCTTTTTGTTCATCAGCTTCTCCTTTCAGGTCTTTACGAATGGCATTGCCCCCATTATCCTAAACATAGGGGAGGGCTTTTCATGAAGAGTTTGCTTGCATGTCTCGCACTGATGATCGCCGGTATTGCAACCGCTTTATTTATCGGATTTCATGATCGCACCGGCAGTGAAGAGATTGTTTATGATGACGATCAGGAAGGCTTACAGGATCAAATTGTGTTTAAATTCAGCCATGTTGTTGCTGAAAACACACCAAAAGGGTTAGCTGCCAATAAGTTTGCCGAGCTGGTGAACGAAAAATCAGGCGGGAGAATCAAAATTGAGGTGTTCCCGAATGGAAGCCTGTATTCGGACATTGAAGAAATTGAAGCATTGCAAAACGGCGATGTTCAATTTATCGCCCCCTCTACATCAAAACTCGGCATGCTCTCGCCTGAATGGGGCGTATTGGATCTGCCGTATGCATTTACAGATCACGACGCCGTTAAAAAAGGGCTCAACGGCAGCATCGGCACGCAGCTGTTTGACTCTCTAAAGAAAAACCATTTGAAAGGCCTTGCCTATTGGACGAACGGTTTTAAGCAAATCACAACAAACCAAGGACCGGTCAAGACTCCGGACGATTTAAAAGGACAAGATCTCCGTATTATGCAAAGTGATGTAATAGAGAATCAATTCAAGCTGTTAGGCGCAACACCTCATCAGGAATCCTTTAACTCTACCTTTCAGCTGTTAGAAAACAATGTGGTCGACGGCGAAGAAAATACCATCTCAAACATCTATTCTAAAAAATTTTATAATGTTCAGGACTATTTGACAATAAGCAGCCACGGTTATCTAGGCTACGCTGTCATGACGGATGACCATTTCTGGAAGGCGCAAACACCGGAAACTCGGCGCATTTTGACGGAAGCGATGAAGGAAACGTCAGAGTGGAATGAAATGCATGCCGAACAAATGAATAAGGAGCAGCTGGAAGAAATCAAAAAGAATTCTTCTATTAACATCTACGAGCTGTCAGATCAAGAGAAAAAAGATTGGATGAAGCGCCTTGATCCTGTTTACCGTCAGTATGAGCCCATCTTTGGCCGGAAGCTGATTCAGGAGCTGTTAGACCTGCGAAAGGATTCGTAGTCCCCATCTCGATACGCTGTTTTCCGTTTATCTTTCGATCGATCGGAAATATAGAAAGAGATAGATAAATGAAAAAGGAGATGGGTACATGTTTAAGCACACAAAAATGCTGCAGCATCCAGCTAAACCAGATCGTCCAGATCCATTATTCGCTAAAAAAATGCAAGAAATTTTAGGCGGGCAATTCGGTGAAATTTCAGTTGCCATGCAGTACTTATTTCAAGGCTGGAATACAAGAGGAAATGAAAAATACAAAGATTTGCTGATGGATACGGCAACTGAGGAACTCGGGCATGTTGAAATGATCGCAACAATGATTGCGAGACTTCTTGAGAATGCCCCGCTTGATCAGCAGGAAAAAGCCGCTGAAGATCCGGTCATCGGCTCCATCCTGGGCGGCATGAATCCTCACCATGCCATTGTATCAGGACTTGGCGCCATGCCGGAAAGCAGTACAGGCGTACCTTGGAGCGGCGGTTATATCGTAGCAAGCGGAAACCTGCTGGCAGACTTCCGCGCTAACCTGAATGCGGAATCACAAGGCCGTCTGCAGGTCGCACGCCTATTTGAAATGACCGATGACAAAGGCGTCAAAGATATGCTCAGCTTCCTGCTGGCGCGTGATACGATGCACCAAAATCAATGGCTCGCTGCCATTAAAGAATTAGAAGCACAGGAAGGTCCGGTTGTGCCGGGGACTTTCCCTAAAGCTCTTGAAAAACAAGAGTTCTCGCATCAGCTTATCAATTTCTCTGAAGGCGAAGAAAGCGCCGAGCAAACCTGGCTGAACGAAAAAGCGCCGGACGGAGAAGCCTTTGAATATGTGAAAGAAGCAAAGGCGTTTGGAGAAAAACCGGAGTTAAAACCGGCGCCGCCATTTGTTCATAATACGCTTCCGGGACGCGAGTAAAGACACAAGCCCAAAACATGATGTTTTGGGCTTTCGTTATGCCTTCAGAACTGTCCAGCCTGGTTCGTACCGGATATCAGGGTGATGTAACAGATCGTGAACGAACGGTTCATCCTCTTCGTACAGCGCCACTTCTATCGAAAGAATCACTGCCTTCTGTTCATTTTCTTCGTATATGCTGTCGTGTTCATTCTCCATAAAATGATCATAGGCAGCTCTGTTCTCCCAAACACCGATGATCTCGGCGGTGAGCGGCCCGTTTGCTGTTTTTCGCCAGCCGCCGGCCTGTTTGATGAAGCCGCTTATATACGATAATGCTCCCCACTGTGACTGCGCTTTTGAAAATGCTTCAGCGTTTGCATCGTCTACTTCACACACAATCTTTTTGATTAGCATGGCTAACCCTTTATGATGACGGTTTTCGCGTGTTGATGCTCGACACAGAGATTCACTGTCCTGACGTAAGAGCGCGTGCGGTGCACGGTTCCTTTCGGGATCAGCAGGCTGTCATTTGCCTTGAGAACCGCGGTTTCTTTGTCCTGAAAATCGATCAGCAGCTCACCTTCAAGAACTATGAACCATTCATCTGAGTCAGGGTGATGGTGCCAGTCATATTCTCCTGTAAACACTGCAAGGCGCACGCAATGGTCGTTGACCTCTGAGATTGAAAAATTGGCGTGCTTTTCTTTGACATCATTTGCGATGGCGAGCAGGTTTTGCATTTTGGACATTAGCGAAAAACCCCTTTTTCAATAATTGTATCGTAATAGTGGCATAAATTGAGAAAATTCCTAAAATAAAAAGCGATCCAGCTGATGCGCCGGATCGCTTTTTACCTACAGGTTGTCTGCCTTTATGCTTTTGATTAGTCGTTGTTGCGGGCGTTACCGCCTTTTGAGCCAATTTCTTGATAGAATTCTTTATCATGATTTTTGCTAGTGGCTTCTCCGCCTTTACGGCCGATTTCTTGATAGAATTCTTTATCATGATTTTCGCTAGTGGCTTCTCCGCCTTTTTCGCCGATTTCTTGATAGAATTCTTTGTCATGATTTTTGCTTGTTGCTTCTCCGCCTTTTTCGCCGATTTCTTGATAGAATTCTTTGTCATGGTTTTTGCTAGTGGCTTCTCCGCCTTTTTTTCCAATCTCTTGATAGAATTCTTTATCATGGTTTTTACTTGTTGTTTCTCCGCCTTTTCTACCTGCTTCTTCTCTGCTCATTTTGTTATCGTCTGCCATTTTGAATTCCTCCTTTAATTGGTGTTGGTTGTTGTATTCCCGCTCATAATTCTTTTAAACAAACAAAACACATTGGGTGTGTTTCCACTAAAGAAAGCAGGCGGAGCGCGGTGCCCGTCTGCTTTCTTTGTTATTCCATCCCTTGTTCTGTTTCTTTCAGCCGCTCTAGAACGCGCCGTTTTTTGTAAAGCATCATGCCTGTTTCGGTAATGTCGTTTAATGTCGAGCGATTGGCTGCGGCGCCAAAGACCATTCCGGCGACAGGCACCATTTGAAAAAGCTTTTTCCATCCAAATGTGTCGCGGTAGCCTAAAACGACTTCACGCCAGCCTTGGATTTGAGAAGCGACATTTTTATATGTACGATCTTGATCGTAGTCTTTTAATTCCTGCAAAATCGACTTTTTGCCGACAACATCAGCCGATGTCAGCTGCAAACATTTTACGATGAAGACCCGCTCTTTTTTCTCCTTTGGATCATAGCCGTAAGCAACCGCGATATCCTGCAGCGTTTTTAGCGACAGGCCAAGCACGGCCGGAATATCAGCCGCCAGCGTAAACACGCCGCCCACACCCGTGGTCGCGCCTTGAACAGTTGCAGCGTTGATTCTGTTTTTGCCCATCCCTTCCGCAATTTCATCCATGACAGAAAGAGGCGCTTTTTGTACATCTTCGAGTGATTCGAAGATCTCCTCCGGCAGTTTCTTTTGAAACATGTTGATTATTTGTTTTTCAGAAGTCAGGTATTGCCCTCCTGTTTGAACAAAGCTGCCGACCTCATCCAAGAGCTTGCCGATTTTTTTCTGGATGAATTCCGGCGTCAGCTTGTCCAGCAGCTGAAACGGGAGACGGCTGAGCTTTTCCCAAAACCAGACTTTTTGCTGATCTCTTTCCCATTTCTCTATTTCTTTTAACTGCTGCTGTAAGTCTTCTTTTCGTTCTGTTATCACCCAACTCGCACTTCCCTTCCGAATTCTACTATATAGTATACCTTCATTTTCTCAGAAACGTTTTTATTTTTCGCCTGCGGGTACCATTTTTATAAAAAGAAAAGGAGTGATGGACATGCCTTGGTCGATGAAGGATTATCCAGCTTCATTAAAAAATCTCGAAAAGCCGGTGAAGAAGAAAGCGATTGACATTGCGAATGCGATGATTGATGAGGGCTATGAGGAAGGACGCGCGATTCCGATTGCGACAAGCAAAGCAAAGGAATGGGCGGAAAATGCCTCTAAAGAAGAAATTGATGATTTCCTCAAGCACGATGATGAGACAGAACGCGATAAAGATTCAATCAGAAGCAACGGTCCTGAGCTCATGGATAAAGCAGAGCATGTCATCAAGCATAAAGACGGCTGGGCGGTCAAAGCCGAGGATGCCAAACGTGTGTCTGAGATCAAGGATACAAAGAAAGAAGCCATTGAAAGGGCAAAGGAGATCGCAGCGAATAAAGGCACTGATGTCATTGTTCATTTGGCTGACGGCAGCGTACAGCGAAAGATCAAAACAGGATCGTCATAAAGCAATATGCTTTTCCGTGTTTCGGATTTGGCAGGATCGGTTATTGATCAGTAAATCATTTATGAGAGGTGAGCATAATGCTTAGCTTTTTGGTTTCATTAGTCGTAGCTATCGTCATCGGATTAATCGGTAGCGCCATCGTGGGAAATCGGATGCCGGGAGGAATTTTCGGCTCTATGATTGCCGGTCTGATCGGCGCATGGATCGGACACGGGCTCCTTGGCACTTGGGGACCTAGCCTCGGCGGCTTTGCTATTTTCCCGGCAATCATTGGGGCCGCCATCTTCGTATTCTTGCTGAGCCTCGTATTCCGCGGACTGCGGAAAGAAGCTTAAACCTATTTAATACAGGGGGCATCGTTTCGAACTGAAACGATGTCTTTTTATTTATGGGACCTTATCCGAATTCCTACATATCATGTTACATAACAGGGGAAAATTTGAGAGTGTATTTTAAACATCTTCGGTTGACAAGAAACCCGGATGGTCATATGATGTAGATAAAATAATTTGGTTTAAGGAAACTCTTTGTTGTATGGCAAAAACAATCAGAATTCAGGTGAGACATGATGAACAAGGACATCACAGCACAATCTCCCCGTTCCAAAGCAGTCCAAGATGCGCTTGACGGGAAAAGCAGAGGATTCAGAGGACTGCTCCCATTTCTGGGCCCTGCGTTTATAGCAGCCATCGCCTATATTGATCCCGGCAACTTCGCAACGAATATATCGGCGGGTTCTAAATACGGATATATGCTGCTATGGGTGATTTTATTTTCTAATATCATGGCGCTTTTAATCCAATCACTTTCCGCCAAACTCGGTATTGCGACAGGCAAAAATCTGCCTGAGGTTGCCCGCGAAGAATTCCCGAAGCCTGTCTCCATCGGATTATGGATTCAGGGCGAGCTGGTCATTATTGCAACTGATCTGGCGGAATTTATCGGAGCGGCTCTGGGACTGTATTTGCTGTTCGGCATCCCGATGCTTGAAGCGTCAATTATAGCGGCGATCGGCTCTTTCGCGATATTGGAGCTTCAGCGCCGCGGTTATCGCTCACTTGAAGCCGGAATTGCCGGTATGCTGTTTGTAGTGGTAATCGCCTTTGCACTGCAGACCTTTTTCGCAAAGCCTGATGCCGCGTCAGTGATGAAGGGCCTTTTTGTTCCGGCGTTTCACGGCACTGACAGTGTGCTTCTCGCAGCGGGTATTCTCGGCGCAACCGTTATGCCGCACGCCATTTATTTACACTCTGCCCTTACACAGCGGCGGGTGGTCGGCAAAACGGATGCGGAACGGAAAAAAATCTTCAGATTCGAATTTATTGATATTTTAATAGCGATGTTGATTGCAGGTGCTATTAATGCGAGTATGCTGATTGTGGCTGCCGCTCTATTTTTCAAAAACGGGCTGTTTGTCGAGGATCTTGACGTCGCATTTCAACAATTCGGGCAACTTGTCAGCCCTGTGTCAGCGGTTTTATTTGGGATCGGGCTGCTCGTTGCTGGACTATCCAGCTCGTCTGTCGGCACACTGTCAGGCGACGTGATCATGCAAGGATTTATCAACTACCGCATCCCGCTGTATGTACGGCGTTTTATCACGATCATTCCGCCGATCCTGATCATCGCGTCAGGCGTCAATCCGACGACCGCTCTCGTGCTGAGCCAGGTTGTACTCTCCTTCGGCATCGCGTTTGCCTTAATCCCGCTTATTATGTTTACAAGCAATAAACGGATTATGGGGCCGCTTATCAACGCCAAATGGGTCACAGTAGTGTCCTGGCTGATCGCTGTATTGATCGTCGCTTTGAATGTGTTTTTAATTATTGATACGTTCCGTTAGAAAAAAACCGGCTGTTTGAAGGCCGGTTTTTTTCTTGTTGTCCAAAGCTCGTTCATATCCTTTTTGACAGAAATTTGTTATGATAGAAGAAAAAATCGGAGTTTTGATAATGTCAGTATTTATTCTGTTTTATTTGTGGATTGTACCTATTGTAATCGGAATTTTATGTTCTGTTGCTGCCTATAAATCCAAGGGAAAAATGAGAGTCGCGCCCGGCATTGCCATGATCGTGCTCAGTATCATCTCCTTGATCACCGCGTTTACGGCCGGACACACGAATTTCCACGTGTTTATCGGCGGCATGTTTTTATTCGGCACCTTATTGGTTGGTTCTGCATTTCCGTTCTTTTTCGGGCTTAAGAAAAAAGAGAAATAGCTCGGTAAGGTTTGACAAGAATAAACATATGAAACATACAAGGACAAATGCATCTTTTTGCTGTGAAAAAAGATGCATTTGTCCTTTTTTTCGTTTGGAGGTTTGGAGTATGGCGATAATGAGGAAAGGCTTCTAAATCATTCCTGAACATATAACGATAATTTTTAGGCGTAAACATGTTATTCTCCTCTTACAAAAACCACATGTATTTCCAACGCAAAAAAACAGGGGCTTCTAAGGGCCCCTGTTTTTTAGAATAACCGTTTCAAACTTTTCTTCAGTGACGGCATTTCGATTTTTTGGTTTTCAAAGAAATTTTTCAGCATGTACTTGCTAAAGCCTTTTGCCTGTCCGTAGGTGATTTTGCCAGGCAGCGGCGGTTCATTTCCGATCATGACGTCCACAACGGTCGGCTGGTCAGAGTGCAGCGCCTCATGGAAAGCCGGCGCAAGCTCTTCCGCTTTGGTCACTTTGATGCCCTTTGCTCCGCAGCTTTCTGCAAATGCGGCATAGTCGACATTTTGAAGTTTTGTGACATAGTCGATATTGCCTTTGACCTGCTGCTCATATTCGATCATGCCAAGATTTTCGTTGTTTAAAATCACAACGGTGATCGGGAGCTTGTATTTGACTGCGGTCGGGAGATCCTGCATGACCATAGAAAAGCCCCCGTCACCGCAGACCGCGATCGCCTGTCGCTCCGGTTCGGCCAAGCTTGAGGCAATTGCTCCCGGCAGTCCGCAGCCCATTGTCGCAAGCCAGCTGGAAACAATGAAATCCTGGTTCGCGTTCATTTTGAAATGACGTGCCATCCAAACGGTAACAGTGCCGACATCTACAGAGAGCACTGCATCTTCGGCTGCCGCTTCCTGAAGGCGTGCCACGACCTGCTGGGGTTTAAGCGGTGTTGCCGCCTCTGTCTCATCTTTTTCAATTTCGTTCCACCAATGCTGCATATGTTCCGTGCAGGCATTCAGGAATCTTCTGTCTTCCTTCCGTTCAATATACTCTGTCAATTCACGCAGACCCAGAGCCGAATCACAAACAAGGCCTGCTGTCACCGGATAGCGCTTTCCGATTTTCGCCGGGTCTGAATCAAGCTGGATCGCCGGCGTGTCATCAGGCAAATAATCGCGGTACGGAAATGAAGTCCCGAGCATGATTAATAAATCACATTCCTCCATTGCCTCGTAAGCCGGCTTTGTGCCGATCTGCCCGAGGTTGCCGAGAAAATGCGGATGCTGATCGGGAACAACGCCTTTTGCCGGAAGCGTGACAACGATCGGGGCGGCCGCTTTGTCTGCAAACTCCAGCAGCTCGCGTTTCGCCTTTTTCATTCCCTGCCCCGCCAAAATAATTGGCTTCTTGGCGTTATTTATATATTGCGCACAAGTGACGAGCTGTTCTTTTTTCGGCTCAAGATTCCCTTCAATATAGACTGGTGAAGTGTACACTGGTTCTCGTTTGATTTTCTCCGCAAACAAATCATCTGACACGCTCAATACCGCGACGCCTTTTTTGCTGTAGGCGGTGCGAATCGCCTGATTCAAGAGATCCGGCAGCGATTCTGCGCTATGTACCTCCCTGTTGAAGACAGCCACGTCCTCAAACATTTGCTCAAGCTTGATCTCCTGAAAATAATCCCGTCCTACCTCGCCTGATGAGACCTGTCCTGCAATCGCCAGCACAGGGGCGCCGTCCGCTTTTGCATCATATAAACCATTTAATAAGTGAACCGCACCCGGCCCTGCGATCGACAGGCAGACGCCGATCTTGCCGGTGAGTTTTGCCTCAGCCGCGGCTGCCAGCGCTGCCACCTCTTCATGGCGGGTTTGAATGAATTCCAACTGATTTCTTTCGTGTCTTAATTCTTCAATAAATTCATTTATACTGTCTCCGGGGATGCCGTAAACATGATCAACTCCCCATTGCTCAAGCAGTTCTGCCATTGCTTGTCCTGCAGTTTTGTGTGCCATGACGTATCCTCCTTTTTCCTTTTTTCAATACCACAGGAGAAAGGCTTTAAAACCCGGAGACTTTATCGTTTGCTAAGTCTTCTTTTGAGCAGGTCAATCGCCGCAAGCATGCCGCAGTCCTTGAGAGTGACATTTACATCTCGAGCACCATTCATGAAATCTTTGATTTGCCTTTTTCGGTTTGGCACCATAAAAAGCGGCAAACGCTGCGGAGAAAACCACTTCAAACCTGCTGTCTCCATGCCGTTTGCAATTGCTCGTCCACCTGTTATGTTTCCCGGCAAACACATACTGTTCATCTTGAAACTTGGGTCTTTGATAGACACCAATTTTTGCTGAAAGCATTGCGTTGTACCCCGTTTCTTCCAATACCTCCCTGACTGCAGCTGCCTCTGCTGTTTCACTAAGATCAACCCTGCCGCCCGGCAGATCCCATAAAGGAACGTCTTTTCGTTTAACCAGCAGAATCTGATGCTTCTCGTTCGATAGAATGACAAATGCGCCTTGTGTATCCATTTTACTTCTCCTCTTTTTCCGCAAAAAAAGACCAAGGTGATCCCCTTGGTCCTAGATCTTTACTTTTTAAAATGATACGGCAGTGTGGCAACGATTATGTCCTTTTTCCAGAACAGCCGAACTCTGAGGAGGAAGGCTGATTGGTTGTGAAGGATGGTGTGCCAGCGTTTTTTCGTAATAAACTGCGGAAACAGCACCATGACGGAAAACTGCTCCTTCTTCGCTTTTGCTTCTACTGTTTCCAAAAACTTATCAAACGGATGGACAAGGCTTCTGTACGAGGAGTGAAGCGTAACGAGACGCACTCCGTTATTGAGCTCTTCCCAGCGCTTTTCGACTTTCTTTTCCTGTTCTCTGTCAAATGACACGTGAACGGCAATCACCTGATCGGACAATGACTTCGCGTATTGAATCGATTTTTGCACAACGGTGGTGACACCGGCTACAGGCACAATCACAACCGTGCCCTTGATTTCTTCCGGCTGTTTGTCTACGATGCGAAGCTGTTCGCCGACAGCGGTGTAATGATTTTTAATCGCAAAAAACAACAGAACGACGATAGGCATAAAGATTAAAACAGGCCATACAACATTAAACTTCGTCACAAACAGGATCGACAGAACCATAAACGATATCAAAGCGCCGCAAGAGTTGATCAGCATTTTTCCGATCCAGCCCTTTGGTTTTTGCTTGATCCATTTGATGCACATGCCGGTTTGCGAAAGCGTAAATGGAATAAATACGCCGACAGCATATAACGGAATTAAGTGCTCTGTCTGTCCGCCGAATAACAGGATGAGCACAATGGAAGCAACGCCTAAAAAGATAATCCCATTTGAGAAGCCTAGGCGGTCGCCTCTGACTGTAAACATACGCGGCATATATTGGTCTCTCGCCAGGTTGAAGGCAAGCTGCGGGAAGGCTGAAAATCCCGTGTTTGCCGCAAGAATCAAAATAAGCGATGTGACACCTTGGATGACATAGTAGAACACATTCCGCCCAAAGGTTTCGGACGCAATTTGTGAAACCACCGTTTCATCAGGCTTTGGCGCCGTTCCATATCCGTATGCCAACACTGTAATGCCGGCAAACAGAATGGCCAGCAAAATCCCCATCATTGCAAGCGTTCTTGCTGCATTTCGTGCAGGCGGGTTTTTGAATGCAGGAATCGCGTTAGAAATGGCCTCAACCCCGGTCAGCGCTGAGCAGCCAGATGAGAAAGCCTTCAGCAGTAAAAACAGCGTAATACCCGCTACCGGTGTGCCGAGCGGTGTATGATGGACTGGCTGGTCAATTTGCCCCGTCATGAGTTTAAACAACCCGACTGCAATGAGCACCAAAAGCGCCACCACAAACAGGTAAACCGGATAGGCAAGAATTGATGCCGATTCCGAGAGTCCGCGCAGGTTCAAAATCATAATGACTAACACCAGAAAAACAGCGATCGGCACATGGTAATCATGCAATGCAGGAAAGGCTGACGTGATGGCGTCGGTACCTGCGGAAATACTGACTGCTACTGTTAAAATATAATCGACAAGCAGTGAGCCGCCTGCGATCAATCCCGGCTTTTCACCGAGGTTTTCTCTTGAAACGACATACGCCCCGCCGCCCTGCGGGTAAGCGTAAATAATCTGCCTGTATGAAAGAATCAGTGCGAGCAGCAATATGAGAACGCCAACCGCAATCGGAATAGAGTACCAAAATGCGGCAGCACTGATTGTTGCCAAAATGATCAAAATTTGTTCTGTCCCGTATGCAACAGATGACAGCGCATCTGAGGAAAGCATTGCCAAGGCTTTTAATTTCGTCAGCTTTTGCTCTCCAGCTGCTTGAGATTTTAATGGTTTCCCAATCAAAAAACGTTTGATTGAATGATACATCGATGTCTTCCCCTTTTTATTACTCATTTTTCAATGAAAACAATAAACCATCAGCATCCTGCTCTCACATTTTGCAATAGTCCTTTCTGCTATGATGTCTCTGTATGCGATTTACATTCAAAAAAATGAACGGCAAAAAACACAGAGGCAAACGGATGCCCCTGTGCCATTACATCGAACACAGGTTTCATTCATCTCCTCTCACGAACGCTTACGAGGTTAGCTGACGGATTCGGGCATATGAGAGTTAGCCCTACCTAAAAAGGATTCACCCCAACGGCAAAAAAGCCGTTCTGATTGGGTCCCCCGCTCTGATTTCAGATTAAGCGATTTGTTTTATAAAAGAGATCATACTCCCGTTCTCGCACGTTGTAAAGGGGCTTTCGGCTGGACGAGAAAAAATAAAATGACAGGTTCCACAAATGGAATTTACATACCAAAAACAAAAAAACAGAGGCTAGATTGCCTCTGTTTTATTCTGTATCTGTCTTTCTTTTTCTGCGTCTTATTACGGCAATCCAAATGAACACTGCCGCAACCACCATAATGAGGGCCAGCACACCAATATACATCCATTTCTGGTTATGATCCTGGGATGGCTGTTCTGCGCTGGAACTGTTTGCTTCTGATTTGAGCTGCTGGTGGTTTGTAAACACCTGCTGGCTATTTGTTTCATTCACGACGGTTGATGAGTCATCGGTGCTGTTCAAATAATTAATGATTTCTTTCGTGACGGCCGTGCCATTTCCTGCTGACGGTGCAAAGACGGCCATTGTGTAGCCTGAATCCCAAATAGATGCTTGGGTAAATGCTACTTGTTTTGTCGTCTCATTCAGCATCTCAAACCCTGATACATCAAACGAACCGTTCTTCGCTTGCGGCACAAGCAGATCTGATGATTTCTCCTTTAGAAGAGGAAATTGATTGATGCCCCCTATGAAAATGAGGTTCCGCCCCTTGGCATCATTTGCTGTTACGTCAGATGATTTCTTTATCGTATATGAATGCTGTGCTTCGCTGCCAAAGGACTCTGTTACGAGAGAAAGCTCCTTAAGCTTCGATTGGCTTACGTTATCAGGAAGCAGAATCAGCGTTGTCTGTTCCTGATGTCCGGCGTAAGGAAGCGGCCACTCTTGAAAATCTGCTGACGGAGACATGCCTTTGATGGCGTATGATAATGTACTGTTTTTATCGATAAAAACCCACTTTTCTTCATCAGTCGTATTGCAAGGGTTGTTTTCCTTTAAACCGGTCGTGACAAACTGAATATCAATGTAGCGGTTTTTTTGCAACAGCTTAGGGTCCACTTTCACTGTGACATGATAGAATCCGTTTTTATCTTCTTTTCCTAATTCATCAAGCCGGACCGAGTGCGGCTGGCCGTTGATCATCACTTTCAGTTCTGCAGCCTGAGAGGCTGACTCGTTTTCAGCCGTTGAGGCTTGAATCGTTTCGGACTTCTTTAGTTTAAGCGACAGCTTCGCTGATTGTTTTTGATCTAAAACCGCCGATGCAGGGTAAAAGTAATGGGCGGAAGATGTTTTGTCAGCTCCAATTGTGATGTCATCCGCTCCAAAATTTTCGAGAGTCAGCTTATTGCTTTCCTTTTTATCAGCCTGCTGAAGTTTGCTGATAGAGAGTGTATCGCCGCTGAGCTGGCCTGTGTAAGCTTGATCCGTAATGACGCTGATTTTTTCAGTGAGAACGTCAGCGGACGCCGCTTGCGCAAACAGAACCGGCTGCTGTTTTCCCCCTGCTTTCAGCACCCGCTCCGCAAGCAGAAGGTTTTCTCCTTTTGCCTGTAAGCCGGCCTGTTTCATCAGCTTTTTCACCTTGCTGTTCCAATGCTTGTCCACCCCGATGAAAATCGTCGGCTTGTCGATTTTTTTCAGTTCAGATTCCGTGAGATACGAAATGCTGACACTGCTGTCCACGGTTTTTAAATACCCCTCTGTTTTCACTGCGGCTTCAATTTCCGCCGAACTTGGGTCATCTGGTATGACAATAGCGGTTTTTTCCGCTGTATTTCCCGATTGGGCGAAAGGATACGGATAATGGTCCAGCGATGTTCCTTTCGCTTCACTGCTGTCTGCCAGCGTCAGGCGGCTGTCCGGATAAATTTTGATCCAGTTGCCGGACGTATCCTGTCTGACGCACACGCCCTCTTTCATCACGCCGTAAAATTTCAGCGATACATTGTGATAGCCTTGAGATGACTGGCTTTTATTCAGGTCCAGCTTCACTGTTTTCCGTTTGGCATCGCCATCAAGCTTTAAGGTTTTGACCGGTTCATCGTCAATGACAGCCGTTAATGATGATGGAGAAATTAAAAGATTTGATGCCTCGTACTCAATCACCAATTGCTGATTGCCTGAAGAAGCGCCTGCCGGGATTTGATACGTCAGCTCTGCGCTGTCTTTTGAGCCGTACAATGTAATCAGGTCGCTTGTCAGCACCTGCTGTTTGGCTTGTTCTTGGCTGCTTTTTCCAAGAAGCGCGCCGCTGACCTGCACCTCTTTGGCAAAAGCCGTTTGTCCGGCCATCGCCAGCAGCATGAAGCTTGTAAGAAAAATCATTATTTGTTTCAAAAAGGTCACCCGCTCTTATGTTGATTGTATCGTTCTGTTTTGTACCATTTAACCTCCTGCTTGAATAAACGGTGCTTGATTTCTACGAATAAAGAATAGATGACAAGCACAATCCAGGCCTGCGAGTATGTGAAGTACATGAGAAATACGATAAAAAAGTTTTGCTTGTTCATTTCTGTTTTTTCAATGCTCAACGTAATCATGACCTCCGTCATAAATAAGAAAAACGCCAAAATCCAGAGAATCATTGCCAAAAATCCAATCGACAATTTTAAATCATAAAACAGATTGACGACAAAAATCGTATTTGACATGATCACGCCAAAGAAAAATAAGAAGTACGTAAAGAAAAAATAAAACAAATCAAAGATAATCCGTTTTCGTTTCAGCTTGAAAAACTGCGCCAAAAATTTGAGCACGACATATTGATTCCCGCGCGCCCATCTGGTGCGCTGGCGCCACCACACCTTCCATGTTTCCGGCTCCTGCTCCCACGTGATGGCGGCCGGGAAAAAGCGGATGTGATAGCCGAGATTATACACCCGGATGGTCAGCTCGGTATCCTCAGCGAGCGCTTTGTCATCCCAGCCCCCGAGCTTTTCGATAATGCTTCTGCGGATCGCGAAGTTGGTGCCTGGGATCGTGGCGATTTTGAACCACTTCCATCTGCCTCCCTGGGCCATCCACTGAAAACAGATCGTTTCGATATTAATAAACCTCGTCAGCAATGTTTTTGCTGCATTGATGACGCGGAATTTCCCTACCACGGCGCCTGCCTTTTCGTCATTCATCAGGCCGAGCACGAGATAATACACGGCCATTTTCTCAGGCGTGTTGTCGGCGTCATATACACAGATCACATCGCCGTTCGATTCGGCAAAACCGGAGTTCAGTGCAGAGGATTTGCCTTTTCCTGCATTTGGCGGCTTCGTAATCACCATTTTGATGAAATCGTATTTCTCGGAAAATTCATTGACGATATCACCCGTCCGATCAGATGAATTATCATTAACGACGATAATCTCCAGCCGGTCCTTCGGATAATAAAGGTTGACCATTGCCTTCAGCGTCTGCCGAATCACAACCTCTTCGTTATGCGCCGGGATGAGGACACTGACCTTTGGCAGCTCCTTCATGCTTTCTCTCCACTTCGGAATGTTCCGTTCAAAAGTCATATAGTGGCGGAACCCGCCCTGCATGAGAAACATGTGGTAGAGAAGCATGACCCATATTAAACTTAGCGAGATAAAGAACAGCGTATTACCCAAGGCTTCTTCTCTCCTTAAAAATTCGTTTTTTCAATGTGGCTCTCAAGTAAAACGTATAACTGACAAACATGACGACAAATAAGAGCACGACCGCGGAGAGAATCCATAACGCTTTTTCCAGAGGGGTTTGCCGATGATGATCGAAAAACTCGTCAATGGCGCTTACGCTGTTTTTCACCTGAATTGTTCCGTCACCGCTTGTGTGAATTTCCACTTTGTCTGTTTTAACGGTTTGGTTCGTTTTCTTTAAATCAAGCCATTCACTGTCCGGAATGCGCTCCATCTGATCAACCAGCTCCGGCAGATATTTCATCCCGAGATACGGATGATAAAATCCTCCGGCCACTCCACCTTCGAAATCAATCATCTGGGAGATGCGCTCCTCCATATCACCGAGCGGGTTTTGCTTGGATGCATCAACAAAGCCGATCGTTTCCGGATATAGCGTCATTCCGTGCAGCATCGAAGGGGCGGTTACATATGGAGGTGCACCGGAGGTTTTCCATGTTGTGCTGCTTAGCTGAACCTGGCCGAAAATGCTTGTAAAATACTGCGAAGAGATCTGATAGCCATATTCGGACATCGTGTAATGCGGCGCTTCAAATGCAAGCGGGTAGAGGCCCGATGATGTCAAATCCTCAATCGCGCGGGTCAATTTTTGCTTTGTATACGTTTCTTCCTTATCCCGAAATGGTTTCAGATAGCTGTTATAGGCTTGTTCGTTTGGAAAATCCTGTTCTTTTCCCAAAATGGATGGGGGGTCTTCGGCATTTCCGGATGTAATCGGCTGATCCGCCTTTGCATCCCAAAATTCAAAGCCCTCTCCTGTTTCACTGTAGCGATAGGCGTGTGTATAACCGTGAACAATGATACTGCCGCCCATGCTTTGGAGCTTTTTCAACACTTTGACCATCTTCGGTTTATCAGACAAATACACTTTATCGCCTGTTTCCGGATTCAAGTAAACCGGAATCACTGCCAGGATAAAAGGAACATGCCTCTTATGCAGATATGTCCCGGCTTGAAGCAGCAATGTTTCATCAGACATCGGGCTGATATCCTCGAGACGCAAATACAATAGCGTCGTCCCCGCCTTCTCTCCGAAAGCTTCTCTGAGCTGTTTTGCCACGATCAAATTGTCATTTAACAAATTCGTTAATCCAATATACATATTGTCTTTTTTTGTTTTCCATATAAAAGAATGCGTTTTGCCGTCATCGGCTTTGAAGGTATAAAGCGCCTTTCCTTTGAGGCCTGATACGCTCAGCACGTTAAGCCCGCTCTCCAGTGACACATCGGCCTTTTCCGACCTGCTGTGAACTTGAAACACATTTTCTTTGCGGGCTAATGAAAGCCCGGAAAATTGACTGATTTGTTCTGCATTATAGCCGATGGCAACAACTGGTTCCTTTACGCTGCCGATAAGAGACACCAGTTTTTTGCTGAGCTTTCGTTTTGTTTGGCCGTAATACATCACATGGTCTTTGCCTTTGAAATCAGACGCTTCAACATCTAAATCATTTTTGACTGTCACATGGGATGTGAAGTGGCCCGCAAGCAAATCGAGCATTTTGACTTGAGACGACTCTTTGCCGTCCAAGGTTGAATAGATAATGAGGATGCCAGCATCCTGCTCCTTCGCTTGTGCAGAAACGGGAAAAGACGCAATCGCTGAAATCAGAAGCATTGTGACGCAGAGCAGCGTGATAGCTTTATAGTTCATTCATCATCATCTCGTTTTCAAGTTCTTCTAAAAATTGATTAGCTGTTTTGATATCGTTGCGGTAAGGCAAGTAGCAGACATGGAACGTGAGCGACACATACTTTCCATTTTCCAGCTGATACGTGTCTAATTCTTTTTTCAGCTTTGTCAGGACGGCCGGCATATGTTCAGCGGGCGTGTGCGTCAGCACGATTCCGATACGCTCGTCAGAAGGGCGGAATTTCTTATCCGTTTCCCTGACGCTTGACCTGATTTGCCTGCTGACATATTGGAAGAGACGTTCGGTTTCTTTTTCACCGTATAAAGACTTAAACTCTTTGAAATAATGCATATGCAGCAGCAAAAACACGAAAGAATTGCCGTAGCGCTCCGCCCGCTTGATCTCTTCTGAAAGTTCCAGCTTCATCCTCTGCTTGTTATCAAATCCGGTCACTCTGTCCACAGCGACAAAGCTTTTGATTTCGGATTGAAGCCGCGTCACTGAGCGCCGAAGCTCTGCTGCAATATCATGGATTCTTCCTGCGATAAAAGAAAACAGCAAAAGTGCGATTCCCCACACGACAAGCATTTGCAGCCCTTCCTCAGCCGGAAACAGCGCACCCTGTCCGGTCTGGAAAAACATCATGAGCGTGCCGAGAACAAAGAGTACGATTAAAGTCACTGCCAGCGCGTAAATCGGGCCGAACCATATGCCTGCAGCGATGACGACAAACGTGATACAAAGCACCAGAGCGCCCTCCGATTGCTGCGACGACACATAATAAATAAACAGAGACAGGGCTGCAACGAGCCCTGAAAAATAAGCAAATAATTTTTGTGATTCATTGAATGATATTTTCATTAAAAAGCTTCCTTTCGGCTAACAGCGGCAGCAAATTGTCAAAAGAATGCGTCTGGGTGCCGCTCATATAGCCTCCATAATACGATTTCACCGGATCAAGAATTTCAAAGTCATTCATTCTGTCATATATGGCTTTGATGACAGAGCTGTCATCATGCTGTTTCGTTAAAAATAACACGGCTAATGCATATACAGATGGCGACTCATATTGGACGGCAGGCTCCTTCGTATCCGCCGAATACCGTCCGTACAGCTTTCCGTTTGCCTGAAATTCCTGCTTGATCCAGTCTGCTAATACAGCGGCTTTTTCATTCCCTTCCGGCAAATGCCAAGCAGCGTACAGCTGATCAATCAGGTTGATTTCACTGTCGTATGTGTATGTTTTCGTGTCTGAGCTGTATGTCTTCGGCAGAAAGCCATTTTGTAAAGGAGCTGAATAGAGAACATTGGCATTCCGCTGTTCCGTTTCTTCGTCTATGATTCCATTCTTCTTTAAGACAGCTAACGCTTCAGGCATGACGTATGACAGCGTCACATCCTTTGAAACGGCCTGTGAGTCATAAAAGTCTGTAAATAACCCGTTGTTCATATTGTATGTCTTCAAAGCCGTGCCGATATCCCGGGCTGTTTGCGCATAGTCACTGCGGCCCCATTTTGCGCCGGCTTGGTCAAGAGACAGCATAATTCTCATATCATCTATCAGCGCATTTGTCCTGCTCGCCTGGCCATTTTGAATCTTCCACGTCACCAAGTGATTGCTCAGCAGAAATGAATCAGTCAAATGCTGGTATTGCTCCTGAAAATGCGGGGCATCATTTTTGCTGACAAGAAACGCCATCCACAGGCCGAGAGATTCCGATAAATACGAAGGCTGGTCTGACAAATCAGTTTTGATCAGCCCTTGGCCATTCATTAGATTGTGATAGATGAAATGCTCTGCCGGCTGGAGCGGGCTGGCGTTCACTTCTGCCGCCGACTGATGTTGGATCTCATTTCCAGCTTCAACACACCCTGCAGAAAGTCCGATAGATAAGAAGAATAAGATGACAGCGATTAACACTTGCCTCACAGGCAAATCCCCCTTTGTCGCCTGAAGCGAATCAGACGCTCACAAATAGTTATAGACGAAAATATGACTGCCATGTTACAAATTACATTTACTATAAAAGAAAAAAATGCAGATTGCTAGCTTTTTTTCCTTTTTGAACATTTAAAAAACGGGACCTAAGACCAATAAAAAACCTGTGCGAGATGCACAGGTTTTTTATTATTTATCCAAACCGAGTTTCTTCAGCTGTTCTGCCAGCGCGTTGTTAATCGGTTCATCTTTATTTTGTTTTTTCATATAAGAGGAAACGTCCCGTTTGGAAGCGCGCCCTTTGTCTTTGTTTTTTCGTTTTTCAAATACGGAGAGCTTCTCACGGTGACCGCAGACACATGCGAAGGTCTGGCCCTCGCCTTGCCCGCGAAGCTCCATTCTTTTATGGCAGTTCGGGCAGCGCGCGTTTGTTTTTCGGGCAATCGTTTTTCTGCTTCCGCATTCACGGTCTTGGCACACGAGCATCGTGCCGCGTTTGCCATTTACCTTCAGCATCATTTTGCCGCATTCAGGACATGCCGTTCCCGTGATGTTGTCGTGCCGGAAGGTTTGGCTGCTGTTTTTGATTTCTTTTACTGTCTGGTGTGCGTAAGCCTTCATGTCTTTAATAAAGACAGCCGATTTCAACTTTCCGGCGGCGATCGCAGACAGCTTTTGCTCCCATTCTGCTGTTAAGGCAGGTGATTTCAGATCCTCCGGAACAAGCTGCAGCAGCTGTTTTCCTTTAGATGTGATAAAAATATCCTTGTCTTTTTTCTCGATCAAAAAGCTGTTGAACAGTTTTTCAATAATGTCGGCACGCGTTGCCACCGTGCCGAGGCCGCCTGTTTCTCCAAGCGTTTTGACGAGGCCCTTTTCTTCTCCCTGCATAAAGGCGCTAGGGTTTTCCATCGCTGACAGCAGGGTCCCTTCGTTAAATCGGGCAGGCGGCTTCGTTTGTCCGCTTGTCTCAGTTAACGTGCGGACGGCAAGAGTGTCGCCTTTTTGAAGTGCCGGGAGCGTCTGATCTTTGTCATCTTCCTGCTCTTCATCATCATCCGCCATATCATAAACGGCTTTCCACCCTTGTGACTGCACGATTTTGCCTTTCGCCGTAAAGGTTTCTCCGCCAATTTCTGCGATGACTTTTGTTTCCTCATATTCGAATGCAGGCATTAATACAGCAAGGAAACGTTTCGCGATCAGGTCATACAGCTTTCGTTCTTTATCACTCAGACTGCTGAGAACGAGCGGTTCCTCGGTCGGGATAATCGCGTGGTGGTCTGACACCTTCGCATCATTGACATATCCTTTATGGGATTTGATGCTGCGTTTTTTAATTTGGCTGACATATTGGGCATACGGTTTTACCTCCATGCCTTCCAGACGGTCTTTTAACGTCGGGACAATGTCACTTGATAAAAACCTTGAATCCGTCCGAGGATATGTGACAAGCTTATGCTGCTCATACAGCTTCTGCAGCACAGAAAGCGTTTCTTTAGCAGAAAATCCGAAGCGTTTGTGTGCGTCGCGCTGAAGCTCCGTTAAATCATAAAGCGCAGGTGCAAAGCTTTTTTTCGCTGTTTTTTTCAGATCAGCAATGACTGCTTGCTTTCCTTCAAGGTCTTTTAATAAACGGCTTGTAACGTCTTGATTGAACGTTCTCGCCTGCTTTGATTTTTTATCCTGCCACGTCAGTGTCAAGCCATCGACCGCGGCACGGATGCCGTAATACGGTACTGGCTTAAATGCTTGAATATCCGCCTCGCGCTTTGCAATCATGGCAAGTGTCGGAGTCTGCACACGGCCGCATGAGAGCTGGGCGTTGAATTTTGTGGTCAGTGCACGGGTCGCGTTGATTCCCACTATCCAATCGGCTTCCGCTCTGGCGACGGCAGAATGGTACAGGTTTTCATATTCTTTGCCGCTGCGCAGCTTTTGAAAGCCTTCCTTGATCGCTTTATCCGTTACAGAAGAAATCCACAGCCGCTTAATCGGCTTGCGGACATTCGCTTTTTCAATGATCCAGCGCGCGACAAGCTCCCCTTCCCGGCCTGCGTCAGTTGCGATGACAATCTGATTGACGTCTTTACGGGTGAGCTGGGATTTAACCGCATTGAACTGTTTTCCGGTTTTCTTAATCACAACAAGCTTTAAGGGTTCTGGGATAATCGGCAGATCCTCCAGGCGCCATGATTGAAATTCTTTTCCGTAGCCTTCCGGATCAGCAAGTGTCACCAAATGGCCTAAAGCCCAAGTCACAATATATTGATCGCCTTCGAGATAACCGTTTCCTTTTTTATGGCACTTCAGCACCCGGGCCAAATCCCGGCCGACTGAAGGTTTTTCAGCTAATACAACTGTTTTTGACATGCTTGATCACTTCTCTTTCTTTCACGCTCATCCTGCTATTATAACAGACTTCACGCGACACTCTCTAACCGTGCCCGTTTTTCGTGTCAATTTCTGAGAAAATGACGTGAGTGACGGTTTGCGCGTATGGAGATGTTTTGTTAATAAAATCTTCTACTGCCTCGAGGCTTTCGGCATTGATCTTCAGCATATAGCAGGCGGCGCCAGCAATCCGGTAGCAAAATTCGATATTCGGCAATGTTTGGATATAGCTCTTGAACCGCTCGTAATCCGCGTTTTTGACGGTTGCTTCCACAATGCAGGAAACGGGAAGCCCCAGCTTTTTCTGGTCGACCTCCAGCGTGTATTGCTTGATGATGCCGAATGATTCAAGCTGTCTCACCCGCTCTGTCACGGATGGCGGCGACAGCTTGATTTTCCTGCCTAATTCCCTCATCGACAAACGGCTGTCCTTCTTCAGCTCCTCAATGATATTCAGATCAATCTGGTCAAGTTTCATTTGAACATCCTTCTTTTATGATTTTGTACACATTATCTCGGGTATTTTTGTAAATGACAAGTATAGTTCCCGAGAAAAGGCATGTAAAAATGAATGTTTTTCGAACATTGTCTGAAAGCTGTCATATGCGCACTCCGGATTGTTTATAGTATAGAATGAAAACGTGTCCACAAGGAGGGCGATTTATGCTGCAAACGCCGATCGGAAGACTTCGCACGATGGGTTTTATTGAAGGAATGTCACTCTTAATCTTGCTGTTTATCGCCATGCCGCTTAAATATTGGGCAGGCCTTCCGCTTGCAGTAACCATTGTCGGTTCGGTTCACGGCGGGCTGTTCATTTTGTATTTGCTTGTCTTGGCGTATGCGACTTTCTCTGTCAGATGGTCGTTGAAATGGTCAGCTGCCGGCTTCATCGCCGCTTTTGTCCCATTCGGAAACTTTTTGTACGACCGCGGATTAAGGAAATATAAATAAGGAAACGCAAAAAAGGCTGGATCTTTATGATCCAGCCTTTTTCATCAAAACCACTTTGTCAGCCACGCGATATAGTAGGCCCCCGGAATAAACATCAGCTGGGCGAGGAGTGTGCCCGCCACTCTTGATGTGACCATTGTGACAGAGGTCCATTTTAAATAGATGTAGCTTCGTTTTCCTTTTGCCACATCATCAGCAAGAACGGATACCTTAGGATCAACAAAAATGGCTAATAGCATTGTCGCAATGCCGTTGATCAAACCCGATGCCATGACGGCAGTCGTGCTGCGCTCCGGCGCCAGAAGGCCTGCGTATAAAGCTGAAAGCACGCCGATCGTGTAAATGGATGTAATCAGCATGTTGATGACAAACAAACGCTTCGAAATCAAGCGCATGTGAAATCCCTTTACATACGAAATAGACGGCAGACGCAAATAGGAAAGGGCATTTTTGAATCCTTGTTTCGAGAATCCTTTTTGGAATACTTGAAAAACGGACCCGCCGCCGCTCGCTAAGTGAATAATCGCCCGTGAAAAAAGAGCGACGAATGACGGAAGCAGGATAATGCCCAGGATGGTGCCGACTGTCGATCCGAAGATCAAGAAGCGGAACTGCTCTCCGACAATCGCCAGGGCATTTTTTCCCGCATCATCAATTAAATGTCCAGTAAAGGGCTGCTGCACCATGTTCGACATTCTGGATACAATAACCATGACATTAAACAAAGAAAGCGCGGACGCAATAAATCCAACGCGGGCCCCGGAAAGCCTTGTGGCGTAAGCTAATGTTTCTATCGAGTGAATCAGTAATAAAAAACAGAAAATAAAAAGTACTTGCGTTGTCATGACATGCACGTTATTCTTCCTCCAATTTCATCCTAGTGATAAGACTGGAAAGAAGCCAAAGAGGTTTCAGCGCGATGTGCTTTTTACAATAAAAAAACCGCCGGCGTACGCCGAGCGGTTTGTCTTATTCTTTTCTATACGCAAATAAAGATTATATCATCCGCCTCATCGGGCGAGTTAGATTCATAAAGCATTGTTCCGAAGAATCATTCTGGAAAGTAAACACCATGGAATTTTCTTGAACACAAGACAACGAAAGCCCTACCTCTCAATCGTCACTGCGGCTCCGAAGCCGCGCCGGTGTGAATTGTAAAACAAAAAAGTCTTTTTTCCATCTCATCGTTAGGGGCGATTTGTTATGAAGGAAAAGAATAAGGGCAGCGGGTTTGCTGCATCCGAAGCGGTAAAGCTTCTCTCTCAAAACAGAAAAAAGAAGTTTACTTTCTTTTTTATTTGCTTATTTTCTTGCTTAGCTATTCATGATAACATATCGCCCCTGAAAACACAAATTCTTTATAGTTCGAGTGAGACCGGTGTTTTCTCTCCGGCATTCATTAATCTGATATCCTCCGGTTCAATTTCAAGAATCACCAGATTCGGATCATCCTTGCCGTCAAACCAGCGCTCTAATTTGGAACTCCATATTTTGTCCTTCAGTTCTGCCGAATTGTTGATTTTGGCTTTTCCTTCAACTTCAACATACGCGTCGCCAAAGCCTTCACAATCATAGCCTAATAAAATATGAACGTTGGGGTTGTTCCCAATTTCTTCCGCTTTATGAGTTTCCTTGCTTGTCGGCGTGTAAATCGTCAGCCCGTCATGGAAAAAAGTCATGTAGCGGGAATGCGGTTTGCCCTTTTGAACCGTTGCGAGCGAGCCTACTTTATGGTGATCTAGAACATCAAGCACTTTTTGTTTCATGTCTTGCTGATTCATTGCGAATCACTCCTTTTTAACGTCTCCGCTGTTACTTTTCCACTTCCGGGGAAGATTTAAACAAGAAAATGCGCGCTTTATTATGAATTTTTCCATTCACGCTTCAGCAAACTGTAATAAACAAGGTCATGATACCTGCCATTTACGAATAAGCCGTCCCGTGCCTTTCCTTCCTCTTGAAAGCCGAGCCGCTCCGGAACCGCTCTGCTTTTTTGGTTCCCCACAGCAGCACAGAGAGCAACGCGATTCAGCCCAAGCTCAACAAAAGCATACGTGATGAGTGTTCGGCAGGCGGCGGTAACGATGCCTTTGCCTTCAAACTCTTTGGCAATCCAATAGCCGATTTCCGCTTTTCGATTCACTAGATCAAGGTTATGCAGGCCGATCATGCCGCATAGGCTGCCGTCATAAAGGAGCCCAGCTTCAATGCTGCTTAGGTCGGCATACTCTCGCCGCCAATCTGGAATGATCGTTTCTCTGTACGTGTCAGCGCTGCTTGGGTTTTCCGCCCAAAACAGCCACTGGCCGAGCCGCTGCTGGTTTTGGGCAATAAGTTCCGCTAGCCGCTCCGCATCCTTCAGCTCAAGTAACCGGATGGTAATGTGCTCATTTACCTTGCAGGTGAACATTGCCTCGCCCTCTTTCCTTTTTTACCCATTATAGCGATGATTCCGTTTTTTTCAACACAAAAAAGGATGGGCCGTTAAGCCCCATCCTTATATTCTTGGATCGGTAAAGATATCATGTTTATCTGTGCTCGTCGAGGACATTTCCGTCACGACGGCACCTTCTTCTCCCGCCTGGAACCAATGCTTTGTGTTTGGCGGAATCGTATATTGCCCGCCTGGTTCTAGCTCAATTTCGTGCCAGACCGTATAGTGTTCTCTGTCCTCCTGCGGAGGGAGAACCTTTGGCAGCTGCGTTTTTTCTCCTTCTACGTAAAGATACACTTTTCCGTAGCGGCAGCGGAATGTCTCCTGCTTTCCTCCCTGGCCGTCAACCGGCGGATGGCGGTGTTCCGGGCAAGTCTGTCCCGGAAACAGCACCAGTTCCTTTGAGCAATAACGGTCTGTATTGACGTAGACGAAGAGCTGGAGCCCGACTTTTCTTTCTTTTCCTAAGCCGTAATCCATCAGCTGAATTTTATCTACTTCCTCGTCCGTTAATACAATGCCCGCTTTTTGATAATAGCTGTTCACTTCTTCTTTTGTGATGCCCATATGTCTCACTCCCTCTTAAGTCGTCACAAAATTTCCGCCGTTGACATGCAGTGTCTGGCCTGTCATGTAAGATGACTCATCAGATGCCAGCAGCACATAACAGCCTACGTGCTCAACAGGCTGTCCAGGACGGCCCATCGGCGTATCTTGCCCAAATTGAGCGACTGTATCTTCAGAGAACGTAGCTGGGATTAATGGCGTCCAGATTGGCCCCGGCGCAACTGCATTCACACGGATGCCGTCTTTGACAAGCGCCTGCGCCATTGTTCTTGTAAAGGCATTGATCGCCCCTTTTGTCGCTGTATAATCAATCAGTGTCGGGTTCCCTACGTACGGGTTGATGGATGTCGTGTTGATAATGGCGCTGCCCGGTTTCAAGTAATCAATTGCTTTTTTAGTCAAATAAAATTGAGAATAAAAGTTTGTTTTAAATGTACGGTGAAGCTGTTCGCTTGTAATGTCTTTGATGCTTTCCTTCGGATGCTGTTCACCGGCATTGTTGACAAGGATGTCTAAGCCGCCAAGTTCCTTAACCGTTTTTTCCACTGCTTCATTGCAGAATTCCTCTTCGCCTACGTCACCGGCGATCAGCAGGCATTTGACGCCTTCTTGTTCTACACGCTTCTTCGTCTCTTCGGCGTCCCCATGCTCATCCTTATACACAATGGCGATGTCAGCGCCTTCCTTTGCATATGCAACGGAGACCGCACGTCCAATCCCGCTGTCACCGCCTGTAATGAGCGCTACTTTTCCTTTTAATTTGTCCGCCCCTTTGTAATGTTCATATTCATACACCGGACTTGGATTCATTTCACTTTCGATTCCCGGCTGGCGATTTTGGGTTTGGGCCGGCAGTTCTTTTGGATAATTGGCCATGATGATTTTCCTCCTTTGTTTTCGTGTCTATTTGTTGTGTACCTCGCACGTTCGTTGGATAAACATGGGTTGGCACCTTCGCATTGCTTTATCAGAAAAATGTTTCACATGAAACGGAAGGAGGAAATAACTTTCAAAGGGGGTTGCTGAATGATTAACATGCTTTCTAAAAAATTCAGCAGGCCAAAGGGCGTAACCGGCATGATCGCCGGATACATCATGGCTGCTGAAAATAAGACACTGAATCAGTGGACAATCGATCAGCTGGGGATTACACGCGGAGACAGCATATTAGAAGTCGGGTTTGGGCCGGGATACTGCATGCAGCAGATGCTGAAACGCGAAAAGGACATTCATCTTCATGGAATTGATGTGTCAGACGCCATGCTGAAGCTGGCCGCCCGCAGAGTAAAATCGAAGCCTGTGCGCCTGATACAAGGAAGCGTCGAAACATTTCCTCTTAATGCCTCGTTTTATGATAAAGTGATTTCCGTTAACAACTACACCATTTGGAATGACCAAACAAAAGGCATAAAACAGATATATCGGGCGCTCAAGCCCGGCGGAAAAGCAGCGATTACAATGCAGCCGCGGGAAGCGGATGCGAGTCCTGAGAAAACCAAATCATTTGGAAAACAGATGGTTGCCGACTTCAAAGCAGCCGGCTTCGAAGACATTGAGTTGCAATTTAAAAACATTAAGCCTGAGCTTTCTGTCTGCACAACTGCAAAGAAGCCCGCCACATAAGCGGCGGGCTTCTTTTTTATGAATGTACGGCCTGCTTGCGCAAGACGTCTTTTTTTACTTTGCCGAGGTTATTTTTCGGCAGTTCTTTAACAAATTCAACTTCAGGTATTTTGTAAGCGGATAGGCGCTCTTTACAAAATGCGATGACATCCTCTTCCGTTATACGCTGGCCGCCGTTTGTCACGATAAAAGCTTTCGGCTTTTCTCCGTACAGCGGATCTGGAATACCAACCACAGCCGTTTCAAGGATTCCCGGGATCTGCTGGATGACTTCTTCAACCTGATCCGGATAAACGTTATCGCCTCCGTAAATAATGACATCCTTGTAGCGTCCCGTGATGAAAATAAAACCATCTTCATCTACATAGCCTGAATCTCCGGTTCTGAACCAGCCGTTTTGCAGCACTTTTGCTGTCGCTTCAGGATTGTCTTCATAGCCTTTAAATAAGAATGGGGTGTGAACAACGATTTCGCCAATTTCCCCTTGAGGGAGTTCTTCTCCCGTCTGAGGATCTTCCACTTTGACTTTAACACCTGCCACAGGCTTTCCTGCAGAGGCAGCCTTATCCATACCCATATCAGGCGTCCATGTGCTGATTCCCCAAGCCTCAGTGCTTCCATACCCGTGCGCGAGTGGAATGCCGATATCAAGATAGCGGCGGATCAGGCTGCTTGGCACTTTTGTTCCGCCAGTCATTAACATCACTAGCGAAGATAAGTCAGTTTGGTGCGTTTCCCATGCTTCAAGCAAATATGTGTAAAACACAGGAAGAGCCATCACGGTTTGAATTTTCTCTTTTTCAATGACCTTCAGCATGTGAACAGGGTCTTGATCCTTTGTAAATACAAAAGTTGTTCCTGCAAACGTTCCAAGCATGATGCAAATGAGCGCACTCGTATGATAAATCGGATGGCATGCAAGAAAACGAAGCCCCTTCATGCGTGTTACAGAGCTGTTGGATCTTTTGACGTATCTGTATATGCCGCCATGTGTGATCATGCATCTCTTCGGGTTTCCTGTAGTTCCAGACGTAAACATCAAAAGCGCTGTATCATCTGGTGAAACCATTTCAGTTTCGGGCAAATGATCAGATCCGGTAAACAGTGCTTCAAACTCAGCAGACGTTTCGTAAGCTGTTCCTGTTTCCATTGTGATATGCAATGTAGACAGTTCGGGAAGAACTTCGTCCAGTGTCTCTTTAAACTCCGCTCCGTAAAACATCGCCTTCGGTTCACTTGCTTTTAAAATGCCTGTCATTTCATATGGTTTCAGCTGCCAGCTGACAGGTACGACAACAGCACCTATTTCAAGCGCGGCAAACATAACAGTTGATGCAGGATGGCCGTTTTTGCAAAGCAATGCAACACGATCGCCTTTTTGAATTCCTTTTTGAAGCATGGCATTCGCCAGCTGATTAATCCGTTTACGGTAACCTGCATATGTCAAGGTATGATCTCCGCTTTTTACAGCCTCTATTTCTTCGCTATCCGGCATGTCATGCAGAATCAGATGCTGTAATGTTTCCATATCGTCATCTCCTATATTCTCTTGAATCTTCAATCATTTGTTAGATTTTCTTCCTTTACCTCACCCATTTTAACCCAAAAAAGATCACTTGTAAAACTATTTCATTTTGGAATTATTCTATTACTGAATGATAAAATAGTCCCACATTTTCTTATTTTGTACCCGCTCCACATAAAAACACACGCCAATTTTTTGACGTGTGACATGCACTGTTACGGTATGTTTTTTTCTTTCATCCATGTGAAAAATATGCGGTTTAACCGCTGATACAGTTCTTGTTCTTCCTCTTCCTGAAACCCCGCCATGCTTTCATTGCTCTCGATAATGGCGGAGCTGATCGCGCTTAAAATCTCCGAGCCTTCAGCTGATAGCGACCCCGGCGCCATCATCACAAGGATGCGTGTCATGCTGAGGGTATTTCCGTCCATGCCATTCACTTCATACGAGGTGCTGAGATCATATATTTTGAAAAAAGGCAGGACGATTTCTTCATTTTTGAGATGATACAGCGCCATGTTTGTCCCCGGGATTCCCAATCCCCCTTGCTTCTCCCGCTCCGCCAGGTAAACAGCCGCTTTTTTCGGATCACGGATCAAGCCGTCCTCCTTCAGCTGTTGAAAAAGCTCTAACAGGAGCACCCTGTGATCGGGTTTCGTTTCGATGTGAGTAAGTGTAAAATGGCGCAGAACATCTTGAATAACGTCCATGTACCGCCCCATGCTCTCCGCCGCGGCCAGCATGTCCGGTACATCAGCCTGCTGCGTGTCTTCCTTTGAATTTCTATTTTTGTCAAGAATGAGCGGGATTTTCCGCTTGATATACTGCTTCACCTGGTTTGTGTCTTCCTCATTTAAAAGCGGGCTGACTATGATGTAATCAATGTTTTCGTAAGGAATCGGAACGGTGGAAACAATCAAATCATAGGATTGAACATCCATGCCCTTCAGCTCGATCAGGGATGACATGTCGAACGATTCAATTTCCGGCAGCTCTTTCTTCAGTCTGGAAGCAAGCATTTTCGAAGAGCCGATTCCGCTTGAGCAGACGACAAGCGCTTTTACTTTTGCCTCCTCTTTTTTGATTTCAAGAGCAGAGCCGAAGTGAAGGACGATAAATGCAATCTCATCATCTGAAAAGGACATGCCTGGAAAATACTTTTCCACGCCTTCTTCGATCGCCATATAAAGCAGAAAATAATCGCGTTTGATCTGTTCCTTCATCGGATTGTATATCTCGATATTTTCTTTTATGCGGCTGACGGCCGGCTCCAAATGGGCGATCAGGCCTTCATATAACGAGTAGTTTTTTGTGAGATCCATTCTGATTTTGTCTGAAATAAAAGCAATGAGCCGCTTTGTTTGCAGGGCTGTTTCGAGTTCAATTTCCTGCGCTTTGTATTCTGTTTTGTATTTGCGATTGGCGCTTCGAAGGTGGATGGTGATATAGCCGACCTCCGCCTCCGGAATTGTCACGCCAAAGGCACGTTCAAGCTCGCCCGCGATTTCTAGAGCAGAGCTGTATTCTTTTGCATTCTTCAGCTCCTCAAGCTCATTCTGCTCCATGGTGATGGTTTCCCCAAGTTTGATGCGTTCGATCGCAAACGTCAGATGGACGACGAGCGCTATATAGGAGCTGTCAGATAATGAAAAGGCGATTTTTTCTTTGAGCTGAAAAAGGATGCGCTCCATTTTTAACAGCTCACCTTTGCTGACAACACCGAACATTTTCTCTGAAGAATCGGCGTTTCCTTTGATGTTTAATTCAACCGCTTCCAAAAACATTTGGATGTCGAGACGGTTCACAATCAAGTTGCCGACAATTTTACGTTTCGCATTTTCCGGCCCGATGAGCTGGATGCCAAAGCCTCTTTTACGGATCAGTGTTAATCCGAAGGGAGAAATCCATTTCTCCAGTTCATCTAAGTCGTAGCTGACCGTTGCATTCGTCACCTGCAGATCATGAGCCAGCGTGTACAGCTTGACAGGCTCCTGAGACTCTAATAACGAACAGAGAATGAGCAGTTTCCGTTCGTCCGCGCTATATTCATGCTGCTCATATGACAAATCGGTAAGCAGCTTTTGTTTATTCTCGGGACTTCCCACTGCCTTCAACCCTTTACCGGGCTGTTTATCGAGCGTAAGCCCGACATTTTCCATCAGCGGCTTAATTGATTTGAGTTCCCTGTGAATGGTTCTCGTGCTGACTTGCATCAGTTCAGCAAGCTCAGTTACGGTTATATATCTATTTTGTAATAACAAGTGCTTTAAAAGCTTTTGTTCCCTGGCAGTCATATACATAAAAAAGACCTCCTAGACAATCTTGATGTGCGGATGAAGTCGCAAGGAGATGCAGCAGAGGAAAAAGAGAGGTTTTCTTTATAATATAAAACGCTTTCAAACAAGATTCAATCACTTATAAATGGGAATTTGGCACTAAGCGGTGTGACAATATTGAAAAAGCACCAGCTGCTAAGCCGGTGCTTTGTGTTATGGAATATCGTATCCCTGTGCGGCAGTAAATATGCGGAACCATTGATCCTGGTCCAGCTTGTATGCCAGCGCATTTACCGCGGCGGAAATCCGCTCGCGTTTTCCGCTTCCGACGATCGGCATGATACAGGCCGGGTGCGTGAACAGCCATGCGTACATCACCTCGTCCAACGATGCGGCGCCGATTTCTGCCTGAACGGATTCAAGTGCCGTGCGGACACGCCGGTCTTTTTCCGTGTCACCTGTAAATACTTTTCCGCCTGCCAGCGGTGACCAAGCCATCGGTGAAATCCGCTTTTCCTGGCACAAGTTCAAAGTGCCGTCCAGAACATTTTCTAATTCATATGCGGAAAGCTCAATTTGGTTGGTCACAAGCTTCTCAGGCAAATACGATTCCAGCATGCGATACTGGTGATCTTTAAAATTCGAAACGCCGAAGTACCTGACCTTGCCAGAGCCTTTCAGCGCCTGAAACGCCTCTGCTACTCCCTCCGGATCCATGAGCGGGTCCGGTCTGTGAATCAGCAGTACGTCGATATAATCCGTTCTAAGGTTTAGAAGGGATTGTTCAACGGATGCCAAGATATGTGATTTGCTTGTGTTATAATGATGCGACTTGTGAGCGGGACGTTCAGGTGATTCAAGAACGATGCCGCATTTTGTGACCAGCTGTATGTTTTCTCTCAATCCGGGCGAAAGGGCAAGGGCGTTTCCAAACAGCTTCTCGCACGTATAGCCTCCATAAATATCCGCATGATCAAAGGTCGTGATGCCGTGTTCCATACACCATTCAATGAGGTTAAGCAGTTCAGCATCTGAATAGCTCCATTCATTCAGCCGCCAAAGCCCGTGTATGACTCTTGAAAATTGAAGATCCTCCGCCACTTGAATACGCTGCATGCAAAATCCCTCTTTTCTTTGTATAAACCGGGTCTTGCCCCTTACTAGTTCATTCGGCCTCAGATCCCCTTTTTCCTTTCGCTCCCGTCAAAATGGCATTTTAATTCGATTGAAATAGCTTCTTCGCTTTCTCCACAACATAGTGGCTGCCGCCGCGGTCCTGCACATTTTGAATCATCATGGCGACAAGCAGGTCTTTGTTTTTGTAATCGTAGCCGACGAACCAGCCATTTTCTGCGCCGTCTTTGTCATCTTTTGATGCTTTCAGCTCAGCTGTTCCTGTTTTTCCGGCAACAGTGATTCCTTTCACGACAGGCTGATACGCTGATCCGCGTTCGTCTTCCACAACGCCTTTCAGACCTTTTGTAATGTCTGCCGCTCCTTCCTTCGTGACCACTTGCTCGTGCCAGACATCGGCTGTTTGTGAGTCTTTTTTGATCAGTGTTGGTTTGACAAGATCTCCGTTGTCAACAAATGGCGTGTAAGAAGCTGCTAAGTGAAGCGGAGACATTTGCATTTGCCCTTGTCCGTACCCCGTATCCGCAAGCAAAATGTCTGAATCGAGCTTGCCATTTGCGATAGACGACTTCTGGATCGGGAATTCATACGGAATGTCCTCTGAGAAGCCAAACGTTTTCAACCCTTTTGTAAAGCTGTCTGCTCCCATATCAAGCGCGTTCTGTGCAAAATAAATATTGTCTGATGTAATGAGGGCATTTTCCAGATCGACTTGCTGAAGGCTCTCAGACACACGTGTCACTGAATAACCGCCCCAGCTTGAATCCTTTTGCCACTCTTTTCCTTTGATTGTTTTCTTCTCATCCGCTTTAAGGGTGCCGTTTTTGATTCCGATGGCAGCCGCGATCGGTTTAATCGTAGAACCCGGTGCGTATGTTTTGTTGAATTTTGCTGAAAACGGATTGTTTTTATCTTCGTTTAGTTTTTTCCATTCCTTATCACTCCAGCCGAAAATAAATCCGTTTGGATCGTAAGAAGGTGCGCTGACAAGAGCGAGTGTTTCACCTGTCTTCGGCTGCAGGGCAACGGCCGTGCCGCTGTCATCCTTCAATTCATCATACAGCTTCGTTTGCGTGTTGATATCAATTGTGAGGTGAAGATCCTCGCCGTCCTTCGCTTTCTTTTCAGCGATGACTTCTCCGGTTTGCGGTACGTAGATTTTCCATCCGGTTGTGCCCCTTAGTTTGTCTTCATACACATTTTCAAGTCCGGCAATACCGATGTTAGACGTATCACTGTACGTTCCGTCTTTCTTTTTCTTCAGTTCTTCAGCCGTAATGGCGCGGACATAGCCTGTTAAATGGGCTGTCTTTTCGCCGTATGGATAATAGCGGGAGCCGACATTCGTTCTTGTTACGCCTTGTAATGACGTCGCCTCAGACACTAATTTTTGCTGGTCCGGGCTGACCTTTTTGAGCGGCACAAACGAATCGTCTTTCACCCAGCTTTGATCCAGCTTTTTCTTGATGTCATCTTCAGTCAAATCAAGTTTTTTTGCGAGCTCTTTTATGACTTTTTCTTTTTTATTGCCAAGCTCTCCGGGAACAATTCCGATTTCAGGAACATCTGTATTGATGGCTAAGCCTTTCCCGTTTTTATCGTAGATTTGGCCGCGTTTCGGTTCAATGCTGGCGATTTGCACTGTTTTGTCATCAGCCAGCTGCTTTAAAATAAACGACGGGTCCCAATCTATATTCCACGACTCCTCGTCATCTGTTTTTTCTTTTTTCAGCACAGCCGAATTTTTGAAGCTGACCTTGCCCGCATTTGTATCCATGCTGACTTTATATGGGATGTGCTTCATTGTCTCGTTGTCTTTATCATCCTCATCCACTTCTCCCGCAGTGACTTTCAGATGTTTTACGCCTGCCTGTTCATAGATGGTTTTATACCTGTTGACGAAATCTTTCTTTGAGATTTCTTTTTTAACATCTTTGGTCAGGCTTTGATACATGTCATCGAATTGCTGATCGTTCCACTGCTTTACGAATGCTTCCATGCGATCCTCTGGTGAATCTGTCTTGGAGCATCCGATTAATCCAATCAATCCGACGCATAGAACTACTAGTAGAATACACTTTTTTAACATGACTTTCCCCTGCCTTCCACTTGTTATTTTCTCTTAAATGAATTGGTGCGTGCAAGATTTTTTTGAAAATGAAGGAAAAGGTTCACCGATTTTGAAGAAATCTCCTGTCGTTTGCTGTAGACTATTTGAAAAGAAGGAAAGAAGGAATGAAATGATCAGAGAAGCAGCAATACTTCACATTAAAGAAGGGCTTGAACAGGAGTTTGAGGAGGCGTTCCGGCAAGCTGTGCCGATCATTTCCGGCATGAGGGGCTATATCACACACTCGTTATCTAAATGCATGGAAGAAACACATAAATATTTGCTGCTTGTGAAATGGGAAACACTTGAGGACCATACGGAAGGCTTTCGCGGTTCTTCAGAATATCAAGAGTGGAAAGCCTTGCTTCATCGGTTCTATGCCCCATTCCCGACGGTCGAGCATTTTCAGGATGTGTAATAGATTTATATAATATGAAGTGTAAAACCGATGAGAGAGACAGACCATACGAAAACGGCGGTATAAATATTAAAAGCGCCTGACCCGTCGTTTTCTTTTTTGCGTTCTTCCAGCCCCTGCATAAACATGACTGCACCGAGAAAGACGAGCATGACCGATTGAATAACAGAGGTGTGTTCCGTATATTTAAAAGCAATCAGCGCCAATATAATAATGATAACCGCAAAAGACATTTTAAAAATCCGAAACAAAAGGACCATCCTTCCTTATATACGAAATATTGAACGTTATGGCTATATTTGCCTACGTCCTCCATTATTCTAGCGCACTTTGTTTGTCTGTAGAACAGAAGACAGAGAATTTTAAGTTTCTTTTAATATTTCAATCACACATAAAAAACGCGCCCTGTCATGAGGCGCGTTTTTTATGAAACTGACAATTCTTTATAGCCTAACTTGTGAACGGCTTCAGCCATCGCTTGATAGCCCTTGCTGTTCGGATGGACACCGTCAAAGGATAGGTATTCCTGTTCTTTGCCTTTGAAAATGCTGTAGGCATCCGCAATTTTGACATGGGGTTCTGATGCTAGTGTTTCTAAATGTGAATTAAAAGATGTGACCCATTTGCCGGCGATGCCAATGTCGGGAAACGGATTGTATAAGTTAAACACACGGATGGCGTACGGGGACGGGTTTGCTCCTTTAATTTCAGCGATTTTGGCTATCATCTTTTCAAAATTCTCATGGCAATGGGCAGATGCATGGCTGAAGATCGTTTCATCCTTAGAGGTTTGATAGGCTAAGACTGAATCGATAAGATCATTTCCGCATCCAGTAATCGTGATCATGTCTGCGCCTCTTAGACATTTTTGTACAAAGGGGTATGACAGGAGCCCCAGAATTTCTTCTGTATTAAGGCCTGATTTGGCAAAGATGGATATTGCCGTTTCTGTTTTCAAGTCGGCTTCCATCATATGTCCGAACCGCTGGACGAAGCCGGGAGAAAACAGCCCCGAACCTCTTCCTGTCGTTAAAGAATCCCCCAGTGCTGTATATTGAAGCACCATGTTCTTTCCTCCACTCTTAAACGTCGATACGTTAATGTACGCAGCGGAGAAAAGATCGGCTACTTATGAATACCCTATTTTTCTGGAAATCTGTAAAGCGGCGCCCTTCACCTTTTCGGTTAAATAAGGAAGCCTGTCTTCTGTAAATCTTGCTTCTAAGCCTGCAATACTGATGCTGGCTGCCACCTGTCGCTTATGGTTAAAGATCGGAGCACCGATCGCAGCCGTATAATTTTCAAGCTCTGAATAGCTTACGGTATAACCATTTTTCAAAGAGGCATCAATCTCCTGCAGCAGTTTGTCCGGATCGGTAATCGTCCCAGACCCGATAGAAATGAGCTCTGTTTGTTTGATGTATGTTTCGATTTCTTCACGGGGAAGAAAAGACAAAATGCTTCTGGCACACGCTCCCGCATACAGAGGAGAACGCCTGCCGATCGCCGTATACAGCCGCACAGTATGCGTCCCTTCTATTTTCTCAACGTATATTGCTTCATTGCCGTCCCTCATGATCAATTGCACGGCCTCATCCACTTCCCGGCACAGCTCTTCCATCACCGGTTTCGCTATTTTTCTGATATCCAGCCTTTCAGCGACAAGCTGGCCGAATTCCAAAAACACCAGCCCCAGCGAATAAGCGCCGGACGGATCCCGATTGAGGAACCCCATTTCCTCCAAGGAGCTGACCATCCGGTGAACAGAGGTTTTCGGCATGCCTGACATCGACACGAGTTCACTTAAGGTAAGGCTGGGTTCATGCAAAAACAAATTAAGCAGACCCATAGATTTGACTACGGTTTTGTTTTTATTCTGCATCATTCATCCCCTTTGTTATGTCAGCCATTCCATCTTCATTCTCGTTGTCAGTTCTTTAATATGCTGCTCCCGTTCAATGGCGAGCGCTTCCGCTTCCTGAAGGGACACAGGCTCAAACTGAATATGCTCGCCCGGCATGATTTGCGAGACAGTCGGTAGATCAGCGGATATGATGTGCGCGATCCTCGGATAGCCGCCGGTCGTTTGCCGGTCTGCAAGCAGGATAATCGGGTTGCCGTCAGGCGGCACCTGTACTGTTCCAAACGAAACCGCTTCCGACACCATTTCAAGCGGCGCCTTCAGTTCGAGCGGTTCACCTTTGAGCCTGTAGCCCATACGGTCGGATTGCGGCGTGACACGAAACGCCTCTTCATAAAAACGCGTTTTCGATTCTTCAGTGAAGTAGCTGAATTGTTTTCCTTCGAGCACCCGAATGACGGGATTCTTTTTCAATGGCAGAAACCTGCCGCGGCTGACTGACCATTTCGGCGCTGCAAATCCCTGCTTTCCAAGCTGCAGGCTTAATCGGGAAAGGATGGCCTGCGAAAGAAATGACATTTCTCCAATGGGCAGCTCATCTTCCTTTTGAAGCGCTCTGCCATGATGTCCGCCGATGCCCGCTCTGACGTACGTGCTTTTGCTTTCCATGACGGACGGCACATCGATGCCGCCGGCTGCCGCTAAATAAGCACGGCTGCCGAGTTTGCAGGGCCCAAAGGTAACCGTGCTGTTTTCCTTGACGAGCACAGGCTTCCATAAAGGCGCTTCCTCGTCATTAATACGCAGCGTGAAGTCCGCCCCTGTCACCGCAATCAGCGTCTTTTCTGAAACATAAAACGATGGACCGGGCCCCATCATTGTCATTTCAAGACCAGCTTCATTTTCGCTATTGCCAATCAGCAGATTGGCAATACGCAGTGAAACCGTGTCCATGGCGCCGCTTGCCAGAACGCCGTATTTTTGATAACCCGTTCTGCCTATATCCTGAACCGTTGTGAGCAGCCCGGGCTTTAACACTTTCATGCTCAATTGGACTCCTCCTTATAGGCGTGGTAGTCTTCTTCTGAGATGCGTACGAATTTTACAGTGTCTCCCGCCCGCAGTAAGGTCGGCGGGTTTTCCTGCGGCCGGAAAAGAGCCAGCGGTGTTTTGCCGATCAGCTGCCAGCCACCCGGCGTCGAAATCGGGTAAACGCCTGTCTGCAATCCTGCAATTCCGACTGATCCAGCGGGAATCGACGGTCTAGGCGATGATTTTCTTGGAGCGGCGATGCGTTTTGACATCCCGCCTAAAAAAGGAAAACCAGGAGCAAAGCCTAGCATATACACCACATATTCCCCGCTTGTATGAATATCAATAACTTCCTCTGGTGACAGGTGATTGATCTTCGCCACTTCTTCTAAATCAGGCCCGAATTCACCGCCATAGCAGACGGGAATGTCTACAATACGGCGGGTGTTTTCATAGTCAGCGGCTATTCCTTTCAGCCGCTCTCCGATATCATGTTTCACCTTCTCAAAAGGCGAGCTTATCCCTTGAGGCAAATGCTTGTACACTTCATACATATCATAAAATACGGTTAGACTTGTAAAAGCCGGGATACATTCAATGAATCCCGGAAATGGCTGTTCTTCTATATAAGCGGCCGCGGCATGGACAATGCCGTTGACCTGTTCATTGATTTCTTCTCCGAATCGGATCATCATTGCAGAATCACCGAGCTGTTCGATTTGATATCGTACAGTCATCTTTCTCACCTCTTTTAATTCTCGTTCATCAGGATGACGAGAGGTTACAGCACCGCAAGCGACTCGTCTCGAATATCTGTGATGAGCATATGCCCCGGCGCATGTGTGATGACCATTTCAGGCTTTACATTCATAGCCACGGCTTGCGGTGTCACCCCGCATGCCCAAAAAACAGGAACCTCGCCTTCATGAATGGAAACGGCATCTCCGAAATCCGGTTTGTCCAGATCGCGAATGCCGATTGACCCCGGATTGCCGATATGGATCGGCCCTCCGTGGACAGCCGGAAAACGCGAGGTCACTTGTGCAGCTCGTACAACCTGACGTTCTGGAACAGGTCTCATGCTGACAACCATTTTTCCTTGGAACGCGCCCGCCGGAACACAATCAATATTCGTTTTATACATCGGGACGTTTGTTCCCTCATCAATATGCCGGACAGCTATTCCATTGTTGATCAGCGCCTGTTCAAAAGAGAAACTGCATCCGATCAGAAAGCCGACAAAATCGTCCTCCCAGTATGGCGTGATATCAGCTGCTTCTTCCGTTAAGATACCGTGCCTGTAAATACGGTATTTCGGAAAGTCCGTTCTGATATCAGCATCCGGCGCAGCCAGAGACGGCACAGGCGAACCTGCTTCAGTCACATCCAGCACGGGGCAGGGCTTTTGATTTCGCTGGCAAAACAGCAGAAAATCAAAAGCAAGGTCCTTTTTCAAAACCACAAGATTCGCTTGGGCGTAGCCGCCGGACATGCCTGCGGTCGGCCCGTTTATTTTCCCCTCTCGTATCAGGGCGCGTACATCCTTTGGCGCCATTTTGTTTAATTGCTCCACTTATATCAGCTCCACAATTGAGGAAGTTGTGTACATAACGTGTAGATTCCCATAACTGCCATTACAATCACTACAAGCGCGCCTGTGCTTGTCAGCCAAAGCGGATGCTTATAATCACCGACAATGTTTTTCTTGTAGGCGGCAACAAGCAGCGTTCCGAGCGCAATCGGCAAAATCAAGCCGTTCAGAGATCCGACCAGCACGAGAATTTTCGCAGGCTGTCCGATTGTGACAAAAGCTAACGTAGAAATGACGATAAATCCGATAATAATGCCGCGTGAATTCTTTTCAATTTTTGGAGAAAAGGTTTTGAAAAACGAAACAGATGTATAGGCTGCCCCGATAACAGACGTAATCGCCGCAGACCACATGATCAACCCGAAAATTTTGTAACCGACATTTCCAGCAGCCAGTTTAAAGACAGAGGCAGCCGGGTTGCTTTCATCAATGTGCAGGCCTTTTGACACAACGCCAAGCACTGCAAGGAAAAGAGCGATCCGCATGACGGAAGTAATCAAAATGCCGACAACCGAACTTTTTGTCACCTGCGGGATGGATTCCTTCCCTTTAATCCCGGCATCCAGCAAACGGTGTCCCCCGGCAAATGTGATATAACCGCCAACGGTTCCGCCCACTAGGGTGACAATAGCAAATATGCTGATGTGTTCCGGGACGAATGTATTTGCGACGGCCTGTCCGACCGGAGGAGCTGTCGTCGCCGCAACGTAGACCGTTAAAATAATCATCACGAACCCCGCGATTTGCGTAAAACGGTCCATCGCTTTTCCTGCTTCCTTGATGACAAAAATCAAAATGGCGATAACGGCACTGATTAAGGCGCCTGTTTCAGGTGTAATGCCGAACAGCACCTGAAGCCCCAGCCCGGCCCCTCCGATATTCCCAATATTAAAAGCTAGTCCGCCAAGCACGACGAGAATGGCGATGAAATACCCCAATCCGGGAAGCACCATATTCGCAATTTCCTGACCTCGTTTTCCAGAAACTGCGATGATGCGCCACACATTGGTTTGGGCGAAAATATCTAAAATAATAGAGATTAAGATGACAAAACCGAAGCTTGCTGCGAGTGTGTTTGTGAATGTTGCGGTTTGGGTGAGGAAACCCGGTCCGATTGCTGATGTCGCCATTAAAAAGGCGGCGCCCATCAGCAATGACCAGCTGCCCGCTTTTTTTCCTGCTGTCTTTTTCTGCTGCTCCATCTATTGTTCCTCCTTTATGTTGACTTCTGTTCTGAAATAGCTGTCACTTCAATTCCTGCCGCTTTGAGCTGTTTTCTGATTTTTTGCGCAAATGTCAGCGCATGGGCTCCGTCTCCGTGGATGCAAACCGTATCTGCTTTTAAGGACACATCATGTCCTTGCTGAGATTTGACCGCCCCTTCTTTCACCATTTTGATGACCTGAGTGACGGCGGCATCATCACTTTCAATGAGTGCGTCCGGCTGGGAACGCGGTGTCAGCGTGCCGTCCGATTGGTATGTTCTGTCGGCGAACACTTCATTTGCGGTCTGAAGTCCGATCCGTTCTCCCGCTTTTACAAGCTCGCTCTCAGCAAGACCGAAAAGAATCAGGCCGGGATCAACCTTATAGACAGCTTTCGCGATAGCATCCGACAGTTTTTGATCGACTGCCGCCATATTGTATAAAGCGCCATGCGGCTTGACGTGCTGCATGTGAAGTCCCTCTGCTTTTAGAAAGCCAGAGAGCGCGCCAATTTGATAAACGACAAGATCATACGCTTCCTCAGGAGAAATCGCCATATTTCGGCGCCCAAAACCGAGTAAATCCGGCAAGCCCGGATGCGCACCCATTTTTACGCCTCTTTCTGCTGCAAGCGCGACGGTTTTTCGCATAACACTAGGATCTCCAGCATGAAATCCGCATGCGATATTCGCTGATGTCACATACTCTAAAATATCTTGGTCAAGGCCTATCTTGTAGGCTCCGAAGCTTTCTCCTAAATCACAGTTTAAATCAATCTGAAACACAGAATCCCTCCTGCCAAAGCAAACGATATGCTTTATGTCATTTATTGTCCCGAAATTCGGAATGACTATTCCGAATTTTTGAACTTTATTTCATTATAAGTGAATCATATCAGTTTGTGAAATACTTTTGTCAGAAAACCTACCATGGTCCCAGAAGAAATCCTGCCAAACTAAAAAAAGAGAGTCCATCTTAGGACTCTCTTTTTTTATAGTACCCAATGGCGAATCGCTTTAGCGACACCATCCTCAATATTTGTATCCGTGATATAATCAGCCGTTTCTTTTACGATGTCTTGCGCATTGCCCATTGCGACGCCAAGACCCGCTTCTTTGATCATCGCAATGTCATTAAGGCTGTCGCCCATCGCCATTACATTTTCCAACGTAAAGCCGAGTTTTTCAGACACCTTCGCAAGGGCCGCCGCTTTGTTGATGCCGAGCGCATTGACCTCAATGTTTGTCGGGCTTGAATTTGTGATTTCAAGCTCTTTGTTTTTTCTCAGCTCCTCCAGCACGTCGTTTCGGATGTCATCATCCTCAATGTCAAAGCCGAATTTGAGCCATTCGTGATCCGTGATGTTTTCCGGAAACTCGCCTCTCCATACTTTATTCACCGTAGAAGCCCAGAAATTGGTGTTGTGCTTGTTCCGCAAATCCCACATCATTTGAATATGATCCGTATGGAGCAGCTTACGTTCCACCAAATTAAAATTCGAATCCCAGATTTCGCTGCCGTTTGCTGTAATTAAAAAGGATGACAACTTCAGCGATTCCGCCAGCTCCCGGCACGTCATCAGCGTCCGGCCCGTGCTGATCACCACATGCACGCCTTTATCCTCGGCTTCGCGAATGGCTTTGCGGTTTTCATCCGAGATCAGCTGCTCGTCATTCAGCAGCGTTCCATCCATATCAATGGCAATCAGCTTGATATCCACATCTTCTCTTTGAACAGACATATATGTACCTCTCTTTATCTTTTTGTTGTGCTTCTCTCTATTCTAATACATTATACCCAGCGGGACAAAAAAGCGATTTCTATGTTTGAGGTGAACTGATAAGAGGAAAACAAACGGTGAGGTGATGAAGCATGACAGAAAGAAAACAGCAAAACAAACCAAACGAAAATCCCGAGCACAACGACTTAACCGATCCGATTCCGAATGAAGAGCTGAAGGAAAATATGAATGATGAAAAACACAAACGACAGCAAAGAGATGACTCTCAAAGCGAACGGGATTACGACACAAAATAGAACCCCTCACAAAACAGGGACTGACCCCCGTTTTT
>NZ_JALAMR010000019.1:0-47172 GCF_026790125.1 Bacillus sp. N12A5
TTGGAGCAGCATTGGGGAACTGAAGTATCCAATGCCGTCTATGCTGCGTTACAGCACCGAGCCGACAATATATCGTTTGTCGGGAACTTGGGTGGAACCACGGGTCATCACACACTCGTCCCTTTCAGCGGGACGGGTGTGTTTTTTTATATATAACGATTGATAAGGAGTGTTTTAAAAATGAGTAAACAAGTGCACATTCAGCTTCCGGACGGTCAGATGAAGGACTTTCCGAAAGGCATCACTATCAAAGAAGCGGCTGGTTCTATCAGTTCCAGCCTGCAAAAGAAGGCGGCTGCGGGCCAGGTCAACGGCAAGCTTGTGGATCTCAGCTTCAAGCTGGAGGAGGATGCTGAGCTTTCGATTGTCACACTTGATTCGCTAGAAGGCCTGCAGGTGCTCCGCCACACATCAGCACACGTGCTGGCTCAAGCGGTGAAACGGCTATACGGCGACGTGTCCTTGGGCATAGGTCCAGTGATTGAAGACGGCTTCTACTATGACATGAAGCTGGATCGAAGCTTGACATCAGGAGATTTAGAGGCCATCGAAAAAGAAATGAAGAGCATTATAAATGAGAACCTTGAACTCAAACGAATGGAGATTTCTTATCAAGAGGCTGAAGAGCTGTTTGCCAAAAAAGGCGAGCCGTTTAAACTGGAGATGTTAAAGGATATTCCGCGCGGAGAGGTTATCACACTGTACCAGCAGGGAGAGTTCGTTGACCTGTGCCGTGGGCCGCATCTCCCTTCTACAGGGATGATCAAGGCGTTCAAACTAATAAGAGTATCAGGCGCTTATTGGCGCGGAGACAGTGAAAATGAAGTTCTGCAGCGGGTATACGGGGTTGCGTTTCAAAAGAAAAAAGATCTCGATGCACATCTGCATTTGCTGGAAGAAGCGGCAAAACGAGACCACCGCAAGCTGGGTAAACAGTTGGAACTGTTTATGTTTTCTGAGGAAGCGCCGGGGATGCCGTTTTATTTGCCGAAAGGGCAGATTGTCCGCAATGAGCTGGAACGTTTCTCGCGTGAGCTGCAAACCAATGCCGGCTATGATGAGGTGCGTACGCCATTTATGATGAATCAGCGGTTATGGGAGCAGTCAGGCCACTGGGATCATTATCGCGACAATATGTATTTTTCAGAAGTCGATGACACAAGCTTCGCAATGAAGCCGATGAATTGTCCCGGCCACATGCTCATCTTTAAAAACAGCCTGTATTCTTATCGGGATCTGCCGATTCGCATGGCGGAATTCGGGCAGGTGCATCGCCATGAATACAGCGGTGCCTTAAATGGAATGCTTCGCGTCCGGACGTTTTGCCAGGATGACGCCCATATTTTCGTTCGGGAGGATCAGATTGAGAGTGAGATCAAAGAAGCAATACGGCTGATTGATAAGGTATATCGCACATTTGGCTTCGAGTATTCAGTTGAGCTTTCAACACGCCCGGAGGACTCATTAGGCGATGACAGCCTTTGGGAAGCCTCGGAGAGTGCCTTGGCACACGTCCTTGAGGAGCTTGGCCTGTCTTATGAGATCAATGAAGGCGATGGGGCGTTTTACGGACCGAAAATTGATTTTCACATAAAAGATGCCCTCAAACGGAGCCACCAATGCGCGACAATTCAGCTTGATTTTCAAATGCCGGAAAAATTTGATTTAACATATATTAATGAACAAAATGAAAAGGTTCGTCCTGTTGTCATACACAGAGCGGTATTCGGCTCGATTGACCGTTTCTTCGGCATTTTGATTGAGCATTATGGCGGGGCTTTTCCAGTTTGGCTCGCACCGATTCAGGTTCAGATCATACCGGTATCGCACGTTCATTTGGACTATTGCAGAAAGGTACAGGCGGAGCTGAAACAGCTGGGGATAAGAGCAGGCATTGATGAGCGCAATGAGAAGCTGGGCTACAAGATCAGAGCGTCACAGGTGCAGAAAATTCCGTACGTGCTGGTGCTTGGAGATCATGAAGAGGAGGAAGGTGCGGTAAACGTCCGCCAATTCGGCCATCAGCAGAATGAACATGTTCCTTTTCAGACATTTAAAGAAAAACTTGTCAAACAGGTGAAAAATCGAGACATGTAGGAGAAAAGCAGCAAATTTTCATTTTGCTTTTTTGACTTTCCCTATTCGGAATCAGTAAAATAATAAGTAAATCATATCGTTCGTATGTTATGAATGCATCTCGAAATGGGGAAATCTACATGGACCATGACAAACTGGAAGCAAATTTGCTGGATCACGCACTTACAAAATATTTGAAAAGCACGAAGCAATTAGATGAAGCCACCGTTCCGAAACACGTAAATAATGTAAGAGGATTTATTCTGCGGATCATATACAGACATGGGAGCTGTACCATAAAGGATATTCTGAAGGAGGTCACTCTGTCTCCCTCTGCCACGACCACGGCTCTGAATCATTTAGAGCAGGAGGGGTTTATTGAGAGATCCAGAAATAACAATGACCGCCGCACAGTTTGGATTACGCTTTCTGCATCGGGCCGGGCAGCGGCTGAGCAAATGATCGAAAACCGCCAGGGGCTGATTGACGACATGTTTGAACGTTTGACAGACGAAGAGAAAAAGGCGTTATTGGCGATTATTGCAAAGCTGACCCAATAGGGATAAAAGCCGGTGCGCGAAGCGCCGGCTTTATAGAGATTATTCCATATCGCTCAGGCGTTTGCCTGCAACGGCATAATGGTCTTTTCTCATTTCTTCTATAAAGACAACAATTTTTTCTTCAGAAGCACCGGTTGTTTCCTTTACGGCTTCTGTTACTTTCTCGACAAGATTGCGTTTTTGCTCGTCTGTACGGCCTTCGAGCATTTTGACAGTTACGTATGGCATGGGTGCTGAATCCTCCTTTATCTCGTTTCCTCTCTTTAGAAAAAGAGGCTTCTTATAGTATACTGAATAAAGTAAATTCTTGCATTTTGAGAAAGAGGGATATCTCACTTGGACCGTTTTTTATATTATCCGTTATCTTTAATGCCATACCTCGTCATCACGCTAATTGTGTCGTTTACGATGCACGAGCTTGCCCACGCTTATGTCGCATACAAATTCGGTGACGATACGGCGAAAAAACAAGGAAGACTGACGCTGAATCCCATTAAACACCTTGATCCGTTCGGAACCATTTTGATTTTGGTGGCCGGCTTCGGGTGGGCGCGCCCCATTCCCGTGAATCGACGCTTCTTTAAGAAGCCTCGGCTTGCCGGTGTGCTCGTATCTATAGCCGGGCCCGTCAGTAACCTGATTCTTGCGTTTATTGGTTTCTTTTTGTTAGTGTTGATGCATGCGTACGGAATGGAAATGCTTGCGGCGTTCAGCACGGGGCTGGATCAGTTTTTTTCTATTTGGATACAGCTGAATCTTGTCTTGTTTTTATTTAATCTGCTGCCGCTTCCTCCGCTCGATGGCTATCGAATTATAGAAGATCTCGTTCCGCCGGGCGTGCGTGCCAAAATGACGCAGGCGGAGAGCTACGGCTTTATCGTATTTTTGGTGCTGTTTGTGACACCGCTAGGATCTTACGTGCTGTGGCCGATGCTCAATGCAGGAAGAGATTCGATTTTAAAGCTGTTTTCAGCGATATTTCAACCGCTTTTGTAGGAGGTAGAACTTCATGGAAGAAAAAAAGAAAAAATCAATCGGGTTTAATATTATCAAAAGTGATCCGACAGACGGACACGGCGGTTTTGGCGTAGGGGCACTCAGCCTTGACAACATTTCTCCCGTATTCGTTGATGTAGACGAAAAAGAAGCGTTCGTAGACATCGGCGCCATGCATGCCCGCAGCACCGTTGAAAAAGGAATTAAATTTTTGCCGAACAAAGAAGAAGTTCCAAACGGCAAACCATACTGGCTTGTGTGGGTAACGATTGACAGAAAAGAAGAGGGGCCTTATTACGCTGGTGTGACAGCCTGTGAAATGACGGTCGACAGAAGCATCAGAAGAGGCTACAAATCACTGCCTGAGCATGTGAATCTGATGGATAAATCCATGAAACGGAAAATTATCATTGATAAAATGGACGACAGCTCGAAGCGTGTACTAGGCGAGTTTCTGAAAAAACACGATCAGGGCCTATGGGACCGGTCCTCAGATGAATTAAAAACAGGCCTGCTTCCGGAAGACAATTAATTTGTGAACTTTCTATGAACTTTTAGAAAATTTGAACTATTTGTTGTAAACATTGAGTAAACTGGTGATACAGAAATGAGGACATGGAAAATCCCGAGCCGAAACAAGACTCGGGGTTTTTCATTTTTAGGGGGATATGATGTACGAAACCATTCGAGTCGGCGATTGGGTGATAAAAGCCGATGTAGAAGAAACGAGTAAGCAGTATAAGAAAGATATAGAGGATATGTGTGAATGCGGTAACTGTCTTAACTACTATGAGGCAGTGAATGAACTGCCGGTTCAAAAAGCTCAAGTATTAGAGGGTTTAGGTCTCATTCCGTCCAAATGCACAGATATAAATTACCATGGGATAAAAGATCATTTGCACTTTTATATAGCGAGTTATTTTATTGTAGGCAGTATTGTTGAGGGGAGACTAGAAATGAACCCGAAAAAGATTGATTTCTCATGGCATATTTCATTTTCAGTGCCGCATCACCAAATTTACATTCCTAAAGGTTTCCCAAAGCCAATTATTCAGCTTGATTGTGTTACGCTTCTTCCATGGGTCATTGACCAACCATACGAATAACCCGGCCTCCGAGCAGCCGGGTTATTTTTAATGAGTCCGCCCCAGCCATTTGTCCCACCATTTTTTCTCGGAAGCGGGTTTTTCTTTGGCTGGAAGCCGGCCTTTTGTTTGTTTAGCGGGTTCTGCCCCGTAGCAGACGTTTGATGGCTCAGTGCCTTTGACAAAATACGTGTAATGCTTGGCGGCGCAGCCGGGGCCGGATGTGTAGCCTGTTTCTGGATCAATGTACACGCCGGTTACGCCTTTTGGCGGTTTGAACGCAGTTTCCGGTTCACCTTTGAGCGCATCCTCCATGAAGTCCGCCCAAATGGTTTTGGCATAGCTTTTTTCTTCGACTGAGTCGATGGTGCTGTTTTTGTCATACCCAGTCCAAACGCCTGCGGCCAGCTTCGGGTTGAAGCCGATCATCCAGCTGTCTGCACTGGTGGTTCCTGATTTTCCCGCGTACGTTCTTGTCAGGCGGTTGGCGATCGTCCGTCCGGTTACTGATGTATAGCCGTTTAAATCCGTATCAAACATGCCTGTCATCATATTCGCCGTGACAAAAGCAGCTTTTTCATCAAGCACCTGTTTATGCTGACTCGGGTTTTCGTACAGGACATGGCCCGCCGCGTCCGTAACTCGCGAAATAAACGTCGGTTCGATTTTCTTCCCGCCATTTGCAAGCATGGCGTAAGCGTTGACCATTTCAATCGGACGCACGGGTTCGGTGCCGAGCGCCAGGGACGGCAATGCTTGAAGCTGCGCAGTAATGCCGAATTCCTTTGCCGCCTGCACAAGCTTGTTCATGCCGAGAAAGAGATGGGTTTTCACTGCGTAAATGTTGTCGGAAAGCGCCAGCGCCTGCAGAAGCGTAATCGGCTTGTTGGCGTAGTATCCGTTATAGTTGCTGGGAGAATAGGTATCTCCTTTTGCATCAATTTGAAACTCAGTTTCTTCGCTTTTCATCAAAGTGACTGGCGTAAATCCGCTCTGAATCGCTTTATAGTACAGTAACGGCTTGATCGTCGATGCAGGCTGGCGTTTCGCCTGGGTCGTCCTGTCAAACGGGCTTTTTTGATAATCCCTGCCGCCGACAAGGGCGAGAACGTTTCCTGTGCGGGGATCAATGGCCGAAAACCCGACTTGAATGTCAGAGCCGGCGTTGACGGTTTCGGTAATGGTCTCCTCGGCGATGCGCTGCATCCGTTTATCTACCGTTGTATAGACGTTTAACCCGCTCGTTTCAATTTGCTCCCGCGTCATGCCGAGCTTTTTCTCCAGCTCTCTCATCGCATTGTCATAGAAATAAGGGGCTTTCCTCTTGGAAACTTGTTTATTCAAAGGCTGATAGGAAAGAGGTTCCTTGATCAGTTCATTCGCTTTCTTATGGCTGATCATCCGCTGCTTTTCCATCATCCGCACAATCGTTTTCTGGCGCTCCTTGGCCTTCGTTTCATTAACATACGGTGAATAGCCGGATGGGCCTTTCGGGATTCCTGCCAAAAGCGCCGACTCCGCATCCGTCAGGTTTTTCGCATGCTTGCCGAAATACAGGCGGGAAGCGGCTTCAATGCCGTAGGCGCCGTGTCCGTAGTAAATCGTATTTAAATAGCCTTCTAATATCTCGTCCTTAGAATAGTTCTGTTCCAGACGGATCGTGTAGAACGCCTCATTCCATTTCCGTTTCCACGTTTTGTCGTGTTCAAGGTATAAATTTCTGGCATATTGCTGGGTGATGGTGCTTGCACCCTGAACCTTGGCAAATGCTTTCAGGTCAGCAAGCGCCGCGCCGGCCATGCGTTTATAATCAAAGCCGTGATGATCGTAGAAATTCTGGTCTTCAATCGCCACTGTCGCTTTTACGATCGTCGGATTCATGTCCTTTAAGGGGACCCAATAGCGCTTTTCGCCGTAGTTCGTTTCCCCGAGCTTTGAGCCGTCACTCGCATACAAAATTGTGGATTGCGGCACTTGCACCGAGGGAGCGCCCTGGTATTTGGCTATCAAAATGACAGTCATAAACACGGCAGCTGCCGCCAACGCCGCAAAAGCCCCTAAAAAGATAAAGGCGCGAACGGTTTTCAGCGTCAGTCTCAGCCGTTTATTTGTCATTGCATCCACAACGGGTTCCCCCTTTTTTTATGTTTCTACTATTATGAGAAAAAAAGATCATTTTTAAACATCACAGAACAGGACGCATCTTTACTTTTTCCCTGCCATCCTCTATACTTTTTCCTTAGGTGAAAATGAGATTTCAACCGAGAATAAAAGCTGATAAGACGCTTACAATAAATGAATACAGCCTTGAAAGGGAGATGACAATTGAGCGAACTTTGGTACACAGAGAAGCAGACGAAAAACTTTGGCATTACGATGAAGGTTAACAAAACGTTACATACAGAACAAACGGAGTTTCAGCATTTAGAAATGGTGGAAACAGAAGAGTTCGGCAACATGCTGTTTTTGGACGGCATGGTGATGACATCTGAAAAAGACGAATTCGTTTATCACGAAATGGTGGCGCATGTGCCGTTATTTACGCACCCAAATCCGGAGCACGTTCTTGTAGTCGGCGGCGGTGACGGCGGCGTCATCAGAGAAATTCTGAAGCATCCGAGCGTGAAAAAAGCGACACTTGTTGATATTGACGGCAAGGTCATCGAATACTCTAAAAAGTTTCTTCCTTCAATCGCAGGCAAACTCGACGATCCGCGTGTTGACGTGCAGGTAGATGACGGATTTATGCACATTGCAAAATCTGAAAATCAATACGATGTAATCATGGTAGATTCAACTGAACCTGTAGGGCCGGCTGTAAACCTGTTTACAAAAGGATTCTACGCGGGAATCGCGAAGGCGCTGAAAGAAGACGGCATTTTCGTCGCTCAGACGGACAACCCATGGTTTACGCCGGAATTAATCACAAATGTACAGCGCGACGTGAAGGAAATCTTCCCGATCACGAAGCTGTATACGGCGAACATTCCGACATACCCAAGCGGTTTGTGGACATTTACAATCGGCTCGAAAAAATATGATCCGCTTGCAGTGGAAGATAGCCGTTTCTTCGATATTGAGACAAAATATTACACAAAAGATATTCATAAAGCGGCGTTTGTTCTTCCGAAATTTGTGAGTGATCTGATTAAATAATGTTGGTATGGCGCAGGAGCGAATCTTGCGCTTTTTTACAGGAAAGCGAGGGTATTATAGATGAGATTTGATGAAGCTTATTCAGGAAAAGTATTTATTGCGAGCCGTCCCGAGTGGGAGGGAGCGGACGCCATCCTTTACGGCATGCCGATGGACTGGACAGTCAGCTATCGCCCGGGCTCACGCTTTGGCCCAGGCAGAATCCGCGAGGTGTCAATCGGCCTTGAAGAATACAGTCCGTATTTAGACCGTGATCTGGCAGATCTGAACTTCTTTGACGCCGGCGACATTCCGCTGCCGTTCGGAAATCCGCAGAGAAGCCTTGATATGATTGAGGAATATGTGGACAGCATTTTAGAAAAAGGGAAATTCCCAATGGGCATGGGCGGGGAGCACCTCGTGTCATGGCCTGTCATTAAAGCAATGCACAAGAAATACCCAGACCTTGCGATTATCCATTTTGATGCACATACAGATCTTCGCGTTGATTATGAGGGAGAACCGCTTTCTCACTCAACGCCAATCCGTAAAGCCGCAGAATTGATCGGACCGCACAATGTGTATTCATTAGGAATCCGTTCCGGCATGAAAGAAGAGTTTGAATGGGCGAAGGAAAACGGCATGCACATCTCAAAATTTGAAGTGCTTGAACCGCTGAAAGAGGTGCTTCCGAAGCTGGCGGGCCGTCCGGTTTATGTCACAATTGACATTGACGTATTAGACCCTGCACACGCACCGGGTACAGGTACGGTTGACGCCGGCGGCATCACGTCTAAAGAACTGCTTGCATCTATCCATGAAATCGCTCGCTCAGAGGTAAACGTGAAGGGCGCTGATTTAGTGGAAGTCGCACCGGTATATGACCACTCAGAACAAACGGCAAACACAGCCAGCAAAATCATCCGTGAAATGCTGCTTGGGTTTGTGAAATAAAAAAATCCAGACCATGTCTGGATTTTTTTTATTCCCAGTCTTTGCACACATTAATCCATGCTTTTAAGAAAGAAAATTCAGATAACTATTCTGGTGTTAATTCAATAGCAGAGTTTCTGCTGCCGCAAGCAGGGAAAACAGTCTTAAACCGTTTCAGCGATACATCGAAATAACTCTCCAGATTATGAGCCAATCCAAACGGGCAAACTCCTCCAATTTCATGGCCTGTCTGCTCCAGTACTTCATCAGGAGAGAGCATTCTTGCTTTAAAGCCAAATGTTTGCCTGAACTTATTGTTGTCGATCTTGGCATCTCCGGCTGCCACAATCAGAATCGCCTGATCTCCTTCTCCTCTGAAGGACAGTGTTTTGGCGATCCTTGCCGGGCTCACGCCGATCGTCTCAGCCGCTAGTCAACTGTCGCGCTTGACGTTTCGAATTCCATGACATCCTGTTCCCGATGCCGCTGTTTAAAGTGGGGTTTTGCACTTTCCAGAGACATAACACCTTGCCATCTTCCGTTATGATGTATTGAAAAATCATAGCATGATTGGAAGACTGGGCAAAGAGAGGAAAAAAAACCGCCGATGGACGGCGGTTAAATCATTCCTCGTTGTGCAACTTCAATTTGGTGTGCAGGTGCGTTTGCAATATTCGTTGCGATGAAAACAGTGCTTAGGGCCAGGCAAGAGAGTAATAATTTAGACTTCAATTTCATACAATTTCACTCCTCCTTGAATAAGTTGCCTTACTTGTTCCACCTTCAAAAAATAAGCAGAAGCTTTTTGAAAATTTTTACGTTCATGATAATATTTTGCCACATCAATAGCGAAATCTTCAAGATCAGCGTACAACATTTTACTTTCGAGAAAATCAAAAAATCCTTGAATTGCTTCTTCATCCGGGCCTGATAAGTATAAAGATTTCAAAAATTCAAACTCTGATAAATATATTGCATCTTCGGCCTTTTGAGAATAAGCCATTCCCTTACTATGATATTCACGGGCTTTATCCATTTTTCCTAATTTATAATGAATCTGTGTAATTAAAAAATATGCTTGAGGCAAGGAAGGAAGAATGTTTGATTCTTCAAAAACAGATATTGCTCTTTTGAAATAAGTTATGGCATCCTCATACTGGCTTTGGCTGTTTTTACAAAGCCCGATATTGTACAAAGTTCTTCCCATTAATTGGGGCTGATTTTCAGCTTCTGCCATAGAGTAAGCTTTTTGAAAATGTGAGATGGCATCCTCATATTGTTTTAAATCTAAGAAATTGGTGGCAAATAAAGAATGACACTGCAGCAATCTTATATTATAAGCTTCGTGTTCTTTGTATATTTCATATGCTTGCCGTGCATAGTCCATTGAAAAATATGTTTGTTTCATATAGTAATAAGATTCAGACATTTTGAAGAAAAACTCAGCTTTCTCTATCCGATCCTTAACGAATATCAACTTGCTTTCGGCCTTTTTGAAAAATTTAATAGCCGACAGATATTCCCGCTGATCCAGTTCATACATGCCCCTGAAGAAATTAAAGTAATAATCAAGGACTCCAGTTAAACGAGCCTGTTTTTTATCAATCTCAAGCAGCAGATCAGACAGTCTCGGCTGTTCCTCGATCCGCATTTTTTCTAACGGCTCAAGGTACTCAAGCATCAGGTTGTGCCGGAATTCCATCAGTGAATAGTACAAATGAAGATCTTGATCTTCTTCCATTTGATCCAGCTCTTGCTTGATTTCTCTTCGCAAATATTCTGCATCGGGTATGCTGAATCGGCGTATGTACATATACCATTCGTTAATCTTTTCTCCAACGGAAGAAGAAGATATGACACCTGTCACGTTTGTAAATCCCTCCCTTCATTATTCTATATATGTCATATTTTATCATTATCATTCTTATGAGAAGCGCAAAAAAACCGCAATCTTTTCTTTCGTTACACCGCATGCTAGAGGAAAAAAATTCAAAAAACCACTTATGTCCCCGGTGATGTGTACAAGCAAACACATCCTCCCTCCATATTCTGTTGTATCTGCGTGAGCAGTGTATGTCTGAAAAAGGAAGTGAAGGGATGAGAATAAGCAAGCTTTCCTTTAAAGAAAAAGCAGGAGCTGCACAAGAAGAATGTTTATGTTTTTGTGAGGAAGAAGCAAGCCGTGAAGCCATGTTTCAAGCGCCGATTGAATTGCCTGAGGGGTTTGTCGTTGATCCGGCTAAAGCTGTTGCAAACGTCACATGGAATGCGGACAGCCTTTCTTGTGTCAGTGAACGTTGCTTAATTGAGACGGGGCCTGAGCCTGATGAAATCGGTGTTCAATTTGCAGTCCGCCTGCAGGGAACCGTCACGCTTCTTGTCAGTGTCTCACCTGTGCGAAATCAATATGGACAAGGGGAGGGGGCTGTTTCTGTCATTCACAATGCAGAGATTGATCAAGTCGTCTATTATTCTGATGAACCGAATGATTGCCCAAATATCAGTGACATCACGATCGAGAACCTTGTTGTCGTCCCGCCGTTTTACGGTAGTCCTTTATCGGTGACGGGAACAATTGTGCTTGTTCCTGAGCCGGAGCCTGTTTATGCGTTTACAGCGAATCCAAATGATCAATCAGTTTCTGTGATTGATACAAACACTCATACTGTTGTGACAACGATTGCTCTTCCGTACGAGCCGACAGGTATTGAGATGGCCCCGGATAAAAGCTCTGTGTTTGTCTTGCATTTTAACAATAATATGATTTCTGTCATCGATTATGACACATTGACTGTTACTGCATCCATACTGCTAGATGAGCCGCCTGAAACAATTAAATTTGGGCCTGAGCACGATTTCGCTTATGTTCTCGCCGGTAATGCCATTTATGTGATCAGAATGCAAACCTCAACTGTAGAAAGGTCTATTCCTGTTGAAGGGTATGATATTGCAATTGATCCTAATGGGTTGTTCGCTTATGTTCTTGATTTTGGTTTAGTGCAAAAAGTGGATTTATCTACCGGTGACGTTACAGGAACAATTGAACGAGAGCTTATTGTCAATTCTATAGAAACAAAGCCGCCGGAGCGGTATGCCTATGTATTAGAACAAGATCTCTTCTTAAATTATTTGACGATTATTGATTTAGATACGTTTACGATCAGTAGCACCCAAGAGCTGGAGTATGAGGGTGAGTATCAAATGTTTAAGAGCGCTTCAGGATTGTATTTGTTTGATGGTTTCACTCACAATCTATATTCCGTCAGTCCAAGTGGTGCAGGCGTAATAGGAAATCTTCCGCAATCGGCAAGAGATTTTGCGTTTACCCCGAATGGTGAATTTCTGTATGCAACTCGTTTTATAGAGCAAAGCATCATTGTTTACAACACGGATGACTATTCTGTGGAAACTGTCATATCGCTTGGCGTTTCACCGAGTGATATTGCGATTTAACCAACTATTCATTTCTAAAAGGGATGTGAAATCATGAAAAAGAATGATCTTTCTGTTTTACAGGAAAATTGTTTCTGTTTTTGTGATGAAGAAGTCAGCCGTGAAGCGCCATTTCAAGTGCCGATTGAAGTTCCGGAGGGGTTTGTCGTTGATCCTGCGGAAGCAGTCGCTGCGGTTACATGGAGTACAGATCATCTTTCCTGTGTCAGTGAGCCTTGCTTAACAGAGATAGGACCTGGTACTGAGGATATTGGGGTGATCTATGGAATGCGCCTTCAAGGAACCATCACGCTTCTTGTCAGTGTATCGCCTGTACGAAATCAATATGGACAAGGGAACGGGTCTGTATCAGTCATTCACACGGAAGAAATTGATCAAGTCGTTTATTATTCGGATGAATCTAACGATTGCCCTGATTTCAGCAACATTACCATAGAAAATCTCGTCGTCGTTCCGCCGTTTTATGGAAGCTCTTTAACTGTGACGGGCACAATGGTTCTTGTCCCTGAGCCGGAACTTGGATCTTATGCGTTTACAGCTAACCAAAGCAACCAGACGGTAACAGTCATTGATACGAATACTCACACTGTCGTAAAAACAATTTCTGTTCCTTATACACCATATGAGCTTGGAGTTACACCTGATAAACGATACACCTATGTTCTGCATCATAACTATGATCTCGTAACTGTAATTGATAATACCACATTAAGGGCATCAGCATTCATCCCGATTGAGGGCAGACCGTTTCAAATCGCTTTTGATCCTGCCGGTGCATTTGCATATGTATTAACCAATTTTTCTGATTCTATTTTTGTCATTAATACCGAAACAAAATCAGTAGATCGTGTGATTGACAATGTTGCTGTTCTGCCAGCAAGTATTGCGATCGATACAACTGGACAGTTTGCCTATGTAGTGGATAATGCAAGCGGATCTATTCATAAAATTGATCTAGCAGCCGGTTCGAGCGCAGGAGTTCTGACTGGATTGTATTCTCCTAATAACATGGCGATAGCGCCAAACAATCAATTTGCTTATGTGACGACAAGAGAACCAAACGATTTGAACTTGAGTTACGTTAGTGTGATTGATTTAAATACGTTTGCGGAAAAAGCTTTACTTAGCGACTTGTTCCTTGGAAGTCCGAAAATGATCTTTTCATCTGACAGCACACGAGCATATTTGCTTGTTCCAGGACAGCTCTATGTGTTTGATACAGCCAGTTATACAGAGATTGCCGATGCCGATCTTCTTGGTACCAATGATTTCGCGCTCACACCTGATCAGGCATTTATATATACCACGCAGCCGGAGCAAAACACAGTAACCGTCTATCGGACTGACGATTTATCTGTTGAAACGGTGATCACTGTCGTAGGCGGGCCGATGGCCATAGGGATATAAAGATTTGAATTGAAAAATGCCTCTAAGGAAGTGAAGGACTATGAAGAAGGGTGTTAAAGGAAAAGCGGGGATAAATCAGGAAGGTTGTCTATGTTTTTGTGAGGAAGATAGCAGCCGTGAAGCGCCATTTCAAGTTCCTATTGAAGTGCCGCTGGGTTTTACTGTTGATCCGGCTGAGGCAGTTGGAAACGTGACATGGAATACTGATAATCTTGCATGTATCAGTGAACCTTGTTTAACCGAGGCGGGGGTTGTATATGGCATTCGCCTTCAAGGAACGATTGAATTATTGGTTAGTGTTGAACCCGTACGGAATAAGAATGGACAGGGAGAGGCCGCAATCTCTGAGGTTGAGACAGTGGAAATTGATCAAATTGTTTATTATTCCGGACAGGCTGAGGACTGTCCGGATCTGAGCCAAGTTACAGTAGAAAATATAGTGATTGTACCGCCTTTTTACGGAAATCCACTGACCGTAACGGGAACATTCATTCTAGTGCCGGAGCAGGAGAAACGTTCTTACGTGTTTACTGCCAATACTGGAGACAGCACAGTTTCGGTTATTGATGCAGAATTAAACACTGTTGTAAAAACGATCCCATTTGCTGCTGTGCCGACTCATTTAGGCGTTACTTTTGATAAAGCATACACGTATGTCCTCCATGGGAATACCGACCTTGTCTCAATAATTGATAACAAAACACTAACGATTATAAATACCATTACTGTTGGAGGAGGGCCAAGAAAGATTGAATTTGATTCAACAAATGAGTTCGCGTATGTGATGGCCGCTGGCTCTATTTATATAATTAACATGGCCTTCCAATCGGTGATTAATGTCTTCCCAGTACCCGGTGCCTCAGACTTTGCGCTAGATCCAAATGGACAGTTTGTCTATATCGCCAATACAAGTAGATGGTCGGTCGATCAATATGATGTGAATACAGGCCAGTTGGCAGCAAGTATCATGAATACATTTGAATATCCAAGCTTAATTCAAACTCCTTACGCTGGTAATTTTGCTTACGTGATGAATAATGAACTGTGGCCGAAAAATGTAACGGAAATCAGTTTGTCACCATTAAGCAGGGGAGACGACTTTGACCGCCTATTTGACACCCTGAGGACGATTGTATTTTCTGCGGATAGCACTAGAGCCTACTTTTTAGAGACTTATAGTGAACCGTTTCTCATTGACAATTTACATGTCGTTGATACAGCTACCCAAAGCATCATTGCAAACGTGTCATTTCCTAATGCCTTTGATCTAACAGTTACACCAGACAATCAGTATATTTACGCGGCACAGCCCGGCGACAATACCGTGACCGTGTACCGCACGAGTGATTATACAGCCGTGACGGTGATTCCGGTTGGCGCGGGTCCGTCTGCGATTGCGATGTAGCTATTTTATAGATCAAGAGAAGCGGTGCTGCGATAAGAGAATCGTTTATAAATCAATGATCCGATTTGCTGGATGGCAGCCAGGATAATCAGAAACAGCAGTTCACTTATAGAGAAACTGAGCATCCACCATATCCCCGCTCCTGTCAGCATGACCACAAGCACTTTCCTGAACAGGCTGCCATGCTGGAAAAGCTGCATCAAGTACGTTCGCATATAAAACAATAAATATAAAATCAGAAGCACCGCAAGCCCTGTTGAAATGGCAGGAGGCGTGTGAAAACGGAAAGGGACGGCTTTGACGATTTCGAACATGCAGCCGAATATGATGACTTGGCATAAGACAGCAGCCACTACGTATGCTTGCCGGACGTTTTTATAGCTGTCACGCAGCGATTTGACATCGTCGGCGTAGCGGCTGCACAATCTGTGATGCTGGAAGTCACAGCAGCTTTGATGAGACTGTGTGAGTTTCTGAAAAGCTGCTGTCATGTTTTTCACGGCTTGGGTGACAAAGTGAAGATAAAGAAAAGCGGGCAGCATCAGGACGGAAGCGATACAAGCCAGCAGTCCAAGCCGCACAGCATCATTGTTGATCATCTGTACATATTGGGCAGCGGCTTCGGCAGCGGCCTGAAACCAGCCGAAGGAATAAGCCGCCATTCCCATGAGCAGCAATAACACGGTAAAGACAGTGCTTTTTCTCATTGTCCGATCGCCTCTTTCTGTGGAACGTGAATGACCGCTTTTTTAGAAGATGCCAATGCATCAATGAGAGACAAGAAATCCTTGGTATTCATATCTTGAATGATGCGGTACATGTCGAGAAACGAGCAGCCGCACCTGTCACACTCGGCCGCCCATTCAAAGCATTTGCGCACATAATCGCTGTCATAAATAATGGCGTCCGTCAAAGCATCCTTGCCATATTGGAGCCAGGCCGCAATTTGTTCTTTCTGCTGTGTGACATAGTAGGAGGCGACGTCGATATAAGCCGGAGAATGGTTCCCTTGACAGTGAAGGATCAAAAAACCGCCATCCTCATAAAGGTGCGCTTCAGCCGACAAGCGATCAATTTCCAGACGGTATGTTTGCTGAATCTCTTGGAAAAACGGCGAACCTGCTTGAAATAGAATGCGAGACGCGATATCCCAATAAAGCTTTAACGTTAACAGATCATTTTGTCCGGGGAATGCGCCGATTTGCAGTCCGGTCCATGTGTCTTGAGGCTTCTCTTCATCACCCAGCACCTCTTTTTGCGAGAGGAAAGGAGGGCATGCGGATATGGTTTTTTGCTCTGCTTTCTCATCTGGCCGCTTTTCGAGCCGTAGATCAGAAGGCAAAAGGGTTTCCGAATCTTCTGAGCCCCCAATCAAAAACAGCGTCATCCGCTGAGGCTGATAGGCAGACTTGTAGGCTTCCTGCAAGGTTTGAATGGTGAACGCCTCAATATCTTTTTTTCTGCCTGCGGGAAAGACAGCAGCAGGTGAGGCGGGAGAAAGCATGCTGATCAGCTGATAATGGTAAGAGAGCTGTTGATTGAGGTGTGCGGTTTCAATTTCACTTGTAATCACAGCTTTTTCCTGAGTGACAACCTTTTTATCAAATGAGTGGTTCCATAAAGCATCAAGCAGGATGGGGATCGTCTGTCTGAGCCGATCTGGCAATGAAGTAAACATGAAATTGGTGTCGGTGTAGGTGGTAAACGCATTTAAAAGCGCACCATGCGCAAAGAAATCACTGTACAGATTGCGCCCATTATGCCAGAAGAGAAGATGCTCTAAAAAATGTGCTGTGCCATACGGAAGCAGCGTGTCGCCTGATTCTGTCTGTAAACAGACATCCCGGCTTCCGAAATCGGTTTTTACATTGCACAGCCGCAGATTTGCGCGGGGAAATTTCAATCTGAATATTTTCAGCCCGCTTTCTGTGTATCTGATATCGGTTCGTTCATCCAGCTGTTGAAAAAAAGCTTTCTTTTCCATCTCTTCATCCCCTTACTACATGAGCTCCGATATAATCGATAGACGCTATGAATCGCAGTACATCACGGCACGTAACCGCCGAGATGCCATCCAGCAGGTCCTCTTTCGTGCAGGAGAAGCGGCGCAGGGTTCCCATATAGGCCAAAAGCCCTTCGGGAGAATCAAATTGCAGCAGCATTTCATTGCGCAGAAATTGTTTTGCCTGTTCCAGCTCCGGCTCATCTACGTGAAAATGCGCGACAGCTTCCAAAATGCGCGGGGGTATCTCTTTCTCATGAAGCTGATCTGTACATATTGAAACAAGCAGCAAATTGTTCATGATGTCGTAACGGGTGATGGCATGATAGACGGCCAGATCCTTCTCGCGGAAATGCTTGAATAAAGCGGAATGTCCGTATTTTCCGAGCAATCCGTCTATCAGCTGTATTTTGATATAATCGCTGGCATCTTTCATCTCTCCGCAGTCAAATCCGAGTGTCATGACGGAAGGGCCTGCTGGGCTGCGTGTCTCTGTTTCAAAAACATGCCGGTTTACGGGTATTCTTCCGGCTGTCACAGCGGACGTGTGCGGAGCATGTCCAGGAACATCGCATGCTTGTACATGTCCTAATATGTTCAGCTGTTTTTGCTGGGACAATAAATCAATGATGAAGTCGGTTGCGTCGAGAAAGCGTGTAGGGCGGATCGCCTGTATCCTGTCTTTTCGGCCAAACATGGCTGTGCCGTACATCGGGTTTCCGAAGGCCTCCTCCGCTAAGCGGGCTGCCGAATAGGAGAAGGGATCAGCGAATTTCTTTTCGATTTTCAGAAGCAGCTCATTCCTTGCCTTTTCAACCGCTTCGGCTGAAAGAGAGGAAGGGAAGGACATGTCTGCAAATGTTTTCATCAGGACGTCAACATGAAGATTCTTGTTATATAACGGGTGAATCAAGCGGGTTCCGCAGGTTTTCAGCTGCTGGTCAAAAAAGAGATTCGCTGAATACATAAAACGGCTGCCGGCGGCATAACCAAAAGCGTCAATGATTTGCTGCTTCAGGTGTGCTGCGGCGCCGTAAAAATAAATCGTTTCTTCTTCAGGTTCCGCCGCGCTTTCGATCGGCTTCAGAAAGCTCGCGGCGATTGAGATTGTTGAAAATTGATGAGTCTTCAGCAGGTTAACTTCCAAGCCGTTCTCTTTTGCTTGTATCAAAGAAACCACCATCCTGTTTTTGCAGGTAATAGACTATGATCAGCCCGGCAATCGGAATGACCGCCAAGGAGACAGCGGTGCCGGCTAATGTGGCTAAGAAAAGAGGAAGACAAAATAGATAAGACCGGTATTTTGAGAATCCGCTCCAGAGCTGCTGCTCCGTCTGCCAGCTGAAGGACGGCCTTTTTTCATCTGCGGTTAACCGGATAAACGCTCCCGCCAGCAGCAATTCCATACACTGCACAAAAGTGAGAGCTGAAATGGGGTGGCCGCTGATGAAGCCCGCAACCATAGCGACAAGGAGAAACCCGCCAGCTAATAGGCCTGAATAAAAGCGATATTTCGCCCAAAACAACGTTCTCCATTTAATCGGAAGCGTGATGAGCAGCATCCGATCGTTTTTTTCAATCGAGTATAAAAGGGCGATCGGCGAGCAAATCAGCAAAAGGGCGGAAATCACAATATAAATCACTTGCTGATTGAAGATGCCGGTGTTCATCATCTGGAACGAAAAGAAGCCGCTGAATGCCGCCATTACGACGTAATTTAACAGCATCGCTTTAGAGGAAATAAATCGGTTCCATTCTCTTTTGTAAAATGAAAATTCTGATCTCCGCAAAAAAGAATGCATCTTGCTTTGCTGCGGAGGCGCCTGCAGAAAGACAGGAAAGTCAATGATCACCGCCCACAGTATATGAGCCGTGCAAAGCGGGATCGTGACGGCCGGCATAAAAGCGGCGCTGAGGCATACACAGGCGAATACGGCCGCATGCAGCAGGAACATCCAGCTTTTCTTTTTGGCGAAATAATTGCTTAGCACAACTCCAAATATAATCGAGTAAACGGTAAAAAACGAAAATCTGCCGAGCCAAAATAATGTTTGTGCCCCAGACAGCGTTCCGTTTCCAAATAAGAACAGCGGTAAAATAAAAAAGAATAATGTTCTTCTCAAACAGGTGTCGACAAACAGAACGACACTCTGGGCGAGCCAAAAGCTCCGTGAAGAAATCGGCAGCAGGCAGCTCAGCTTCATATAAGATTCCTTCCATTGAGATGTCACGGATAGAAACACCATATATGCGTTCATCAAGAGAAGTGCGAGTATGATATATGTTTTTCCCAACACCGATTCGTCAATGCCGGCCTGGCGGATCAGCCCGATTTCAAATACGGCCAGTATCACAAGGCCTGCGGCAATGCGGATGGCGTCCTTTTTCCCTTGCGGGCTGTACAGCTGTTTGAACAGCAGAGACATGATGGGGAATAGGTTATTCATGGCCGATCACCTCAAAAAATTCCCGCCGCAGATCAGTTTCCTCTTCAATCTGGATGACCTTTTGGATCTGTTTGTTGTGAAGAATGGCTGCATAATCACAAAATCTCTGTACCACATCGAGCAGATGGGAAGAAAACAAAATGGTTCCGCCAGCTTTACAGTACTCGCGCATTTTCTCATAAAACACTTCTATCGATTCCACATCCAAACCGACGAGCGGCTCATCCAAAATAAACAGGGGAGCCCGCAGCAATAAGCCTGTCATCAACACAACCTTTTGCCTGTTTCCCAAGGACAGCTCCGAAATTCTCCTGTTGGTGTATTTGGAAAAATGAAAGGCCTCAGCCAAACTGGTAAACTGCTGTTCTGAAAAATCCTTTTGATAAAGCGAATGGACGAAAGACACATAGTCCTTCGCCGTAATTTCAGTAAACAGCAGCGGATAATCAGCGGCGAAGTAGCGGTGAATCTTCAGCTGATCTGATGTTTTTTGCGGCATGCCGGGCTCTGCTTCAATGCCGCACAGCGAAAAGCGCCCGCTAAAATTGCGGTTCACCCCTGTCAGTGTATTGATCAATGTCGTTTTTCCGGCGCCGTTTACCCCAAGCAATCCGTAAACGGCGCCTTTTTCTAAATGTAAATCCACGTGTTCCAAGATGACGTTGTCCCGTTCATACCACACGGACACATCACGTATATCCAAAATGCTCATCGCGAGTCAGCCTTCCGCGCGCGCATCCCGAAAAGAATGGCAATGGCAATGAAGATCAGCGTAAATAAATAATCGCTTTTGACAAAATAGACGACTGCGCCGATGACAAAGATAAATGAAAGGATATACAGTAAAATTCTTCTTTGTGCAGGTGACAAATCGTTTCCCTCCTAAATAAGCTGGACCACGTCTTCTAATTGTTCATTTTTCGCCCAGGAGCAAATGTTTTTCCGGTGATATTTGTTAGAGTTCAGTCCTTTTAGGTAACAGCCCCCGCAATAACCGCTGAACGGGCATTTGTCTTTCATGCAATGCTCGCTGAACCGCGGTGCCTGCGCTTGCCACAGTTTATGGACGAGAGGGGAGTTAAAGATGCTTTCATATGAATCATGAAAGATATTTCCCAATGAAAATTCCTTTGGAAAGAGTGCGCACGGACGTACTTCACCGAACGGGCTGATTACGATGGATTTCCAGCCAGCGCCGCAATTTGCCGCGCGTTTTCTCTCGTAGGGAATAATTGGAATCAGATCTTTAAACTCATCAATGATATTTTGCTCGTACTCCATAAATTTGCGGTGCTGCTCGGCATCTTTCGTTGGGTGGACGATATCTCTGCCTCTTCCGAAATCATCAACCCAATTGTAAGAGAACGCCTTCGCCCCGAGATCTCGAACCTTTTGGGCCATCTCGTGGATTTCCCACATGTTTTTTTCAAAAACGGACATGGCGACTCTGACAAATATACCGTGGTCACTCAACAATTTTATCGTTTTACAAGTTTGGGCAAAAGAGCCTTTTCTCCCTCTAAAGGAATCGTGGACCTCAGAATTGACACTATCAAGGGAAATGCCGACAATGATTTTTTGCTTGTATGCCTTCAAAAGCTCCAGGCTCTCTTTTCGCATGAGTGTTCCATTTGTTAAGACAGCGACCTTTTTGAACTTTTTACACACATAGTCAAGAATCTCATTGGCGTTCGGATGGACAAAGATTTCTCCGCCCGTGATTTCACATGTCAATACTCCGTTATCAAACAGCATATCAGCCGTTTTCTTAAATTGCTCAATCGATACGGTGCCGAGCGCTTCCGGCGAGCTTTCCAAATAACAGTGGGCGCATTTCAAATTGCAGCGGTGCGTCAGCTCAAAGGTGGCGTGCAGCGGCATTGGAAATTCATTGCTTCCGCTCGTGGTAATTGTATGGCGGTCGGCCCGATTTCCCAGCTGGATGACCTGCTTGTTCAGGAGCATGTTGAGCATGTCATAATACCAGTCTTTATGGTCTTCCGGTGATTCATCGTACACAGCGCATTGTTCTGCTAAAATCTGTTTAGCCGTTTTTTGCCCATCCATTCGCATGCAAAGCTCATAAGCCGTTTTGTTAAGATCCAAATACTCAAAGTCAGAAATCGAAACATTATCACGCAAGTAGTCGATTTCTAACACGCCGCCCTCAGGAAGCTGGTGAACTCTTACACTTTCATTAATAAATGGAAACATCTGCTCTATAAACAAAATACCATCCCCTCTGCATATGATTCAAATGAAAAACGGTTGTGTATGTATAACCAAGAGGTAGATTTTAGTAAAAAAGTGTAATTTACTTAAAAAGGGCATAGTAGAATGACTATGCCCTTTTGGGAGATCCTTACCCCCATAGACCGAATAGACCTGTTGCACCGGCAATTTCAAAATCAGGGATAGGACCGTCCACTAGACAAGCGGCTCCGATCGAGCATGTTGCACAACCTTTGTTTTCCACAATGACAGCTTTTTTCATAATTGAATCCTCCCTTTTTTTGTTTTTTCTAGCAGATCTATGTTGTACTTTTATGATAAAACTATTAAATTACCAATTCAATACATATATTTTGAAGAAAATGTGAAATGAAAACGGTAGATTTCGGAAAAGTGTAACATTTCCTAAGGGTAATTAGTGATATCATTTTCTCTTCTATTAAGGAAATGCTTTTTATGAGGTTTATCTTCAAATCTGATGAGCAATGATGGTAAGATAGAAGCAGTTGAAGTTTACAAACCGAATGATTATACTATTCAAGTCAAAGTGGAATGATGAAAAGGACGTGTCAGAATGAAGCAGGAGACACCGATAACACTCCATGTGAAGTCTGTGATCGAGGATGACGGTAATCAGGAAGTCATCGAATTCCGCACCACCGGATTTTACTATGTAAAACAAAATAAAGTGTATCTATCTTATTATGAAGAACACGACTTAGGCAAAGTAAAAACGATTGTGAAAGTGAGCGAAGGCGAAGTGCTGGTCATGAGGTCAGGCGCTGTCAAAATGAATCAGCGTTTCGTAACGGGAGCTGCCACAATTGCTAAATATAAGATGTCATTTGGTGAGCTTGAGCTGAAAACAAGCACAAAATCGATACATTCTGATCTCGGTAAAGAAAAAGGCCGTATCAGCATCGCATATGACATGCATGTCGGAGACGAGCAGCAGCATTTACATAATATGACGATCACGTATGAGGGAGGAACTCACGCATGAACATTGCGGAACAAATGAAGGACGTGCTGAAAGAAGAAATCAAAGCGGCCGTTCTGAAAGCGGGACTGGCTGAAGAAAGCCAGCTTCCTAATGTCGTTTTAGAAACACCGAAAGATAAAACACACGGCGATTACTCAACAAATATGGCGATGCAGCTGGCGAGAGTCGCAAAAAAAGCGCCGCGCCAAATCGCTGAAGAAATTGTCGCTCATTTTGATAAAGGAAAGGCCTCGATTGAAAAACTGGATATCGCCGGCCCGGGTTTTATCAATTTCTATATGAACAATCAATATTTAACAAAGCTGATTCCGTCTGTATTGGAAGCAGGGGAAGCATACGGGGAAACGAACATCGGAAACGGTGAGCGCATCCAGGTAGAATTCGTATCAGCGAATCCGACGGGAGACCTTCACCTCGGCCACGCGCGCGGTGCAGCTGTCGGTGATTCCCTGTGCAATGTTCTTTCAAAAGCGGGCTATGATGTGAGCCGCGAATACTACATTAACGATGCCGGAAACCAAATCAACAACCTGGCGCTTTCTGTTGAAGTCCGTTATTTTGAAGCGCTCGGCTTGGAAAAACCGATGCCTGAGGATGGCTACCGCGGCGAGGATATCATTGCAATCGGAAAGCGTCTCGCTGAGGAATACGGCGACCGTTTCGTCAACGAAGAGGAAAGCGAACGCCTCGCGTTTTTCCGTGAATACGGCCTGAAATACGAGCTGGAAAAGCTTCGCAAGGACTTGGAGAACTTCCGTGTGCCGTTCGATGTGTGGTATTCCGAAACGTCACTGTACCAAAACGGAAAAATCGACACGGCGCTTGAAGCGCTCCGCGAAAAAGGCCATGTCTATAAAGAAGACGGCGCGACTTGGTTCCGCTCCACGGCGTTCGGCGATGATAAAGACCGTGTATTGATCAAGAAGGACGGCACGTACACGTACCTGCTGCCTGATATCGCATACCATAAGGACAAGCTTGACCGCGGCTTTGATAAGCTGATCAACGTTTGGGGCGCCGATCACCACGGCTACATCCCGCGTATGAAAGCGGCAATCGAAGCGCTGGGCTATGAAAAAGGAACGCTTGAAGTAGAAATCATTCAGCTCGTACACCTTTACAAAAACGGCGAGAAAATGAAAATGAGCAAACGGACGGGTAAAGCGGTAACGATGCGCGACCTGATTGAAGAAGTCGGCTTGGATGCCGTTCGTTACTTCTTTGCGATGCGCAGTGCGGATACGCATATGGATTTTGACTTAGATCTTGCTGTATCAACATCTAACGAAAACCCTGTGTATTATGCACAATACGCACATGCCCGTATTTGCAGCATGCTTCGCCAAGGGGAAGAGCAGGGACTTAAGCCGGCGGCGGATCTTGATTTCAGCCATATTCAATCAGAAAAAGAATATGACCTGCTGAAAACGATCGGCGGCTTCCCAGAGGCAGTGGCGGAAGCGGCGGAAAAGCGAATTCCGCACCGTGTCACAAACTATATTTATGATCTGGCTTCTGCTCTGCACAGCTTCTACAATGCAGAGAAGGTCATTGATCCTGAAAATAAAGAGAAGAGCCGCGCACGCCTGGCTTTAATGAAGGCAACGCAAATTACGCTGAACAACGCGCTTCAGCTGATCGGCGTATCGGCTCCGGAAAAAATGTAATTGATGACGAAAGGGCAAAGTCTTCGGACTTTGCCCTTTTTTATGAGGAAAACGTGTGATGTAATTCACAATCCTGTTTGCTGAGTTTTTGTATGATAAGACTGATTATTGAATCATTGAAAGGGGCAAGCCAAATGATCAACCGTCAACACATTCAATTATCGTTACAGTCATTAAGCTTGGTGGCAGGGTTTATGGTTTGGGTTCTGATTTCATCACTTATTTCCCAAATCACATTAGATATTCCTTTAAGCAAAGGCGAGATTTCTTTGGTGACGGCGATTCCCGTGATTCTTGGATCGCTACTCCGCATTCCTTTAGGGTATTTGACGAACAGGTTTGGCGCGCGGCTGATGTTTATGATCAGCTTCATCCTGCTTTTGCTTCCGGTGTTTTGGATCAGTATCGCGGATTCTTTGTTTGACTTAATCGCGGGCGGTTTTTTCTTAGGGATCGGGGGAGCGGTATTCTCCATTGGAGTGACATCCCTTCCGAAGTATTATCCGAAAGAAAAGCACGGTGTCATCAATGGGATTTATGGAGCCGGAAACATCGGAACCGCCATTACCACATTTGCGGCGCCTGTTATCGCACAAACTGCGGGCTGGAAAGCAACCGTGCAGATGTATATGGTGCTGCTGGCTGTCTTTGCATTGCTGCACGTATTGTTTGGAGACCGGCATGAGAAAAAAGTGAATGTTTCCGTAAAAACTCAAATCAAAGCCGTTTATCGAAATCATATTCTGTGGTTTTTAAGCTTGTTTTATTTTATTACGTTTGGCGCCTTTGTCGCCTTCACCATCTATCTGCCGAACTTTCTGGCGGGGCACTTTGGGCTGAATCCAGCGGACGCCGGTTTGCGGACGGCTGGCTTTATTGCCGTCTCCACGCTGCTCAGGCCTGCGGGCGGATTCCTGGCTGATAAAATGAGCCCGCTCCGCATCTTGATGTTCGTATTTGCGGGGCTTACTTTATCAGGCATCATCTTATCATTTTCGCCGACGATCGGCCTTTATACGTTTGGGTCATTAACGGTGGCAGTCTGCTCAGGCATAGGAAACGGGACCGTTTTTAAACTGGTGCCTTTCTATTTTTCGAAGCAAGCGGGAATTACCAACGGGATTGTGTCTGCTATGGGCGGATTAGGAGGTTTTTTCCCTCCGCTGATACTGGCGAGTGTCTTTCAGGCAACAGGCCAATACGCGATCGGCTTTATGGCGCTTTCAGAAGTAGCGTTAGCGAGCTTTGTTCTTGTCATATGGATGTATTGGCAGGAAAGAATGAAAACGCACATGGAGAGAAACAGTCAGAGCGTCAACTAGCAATGGCATTCACAAGATTGTTAGTTTTTTCTGGGTGGGTGCAAATCAATTCACGTTACAATAAACATACGCAACGTGACTTTCTTCGAGGTGAGCTCATGAATTTTCTCTCTGTCCGACCATCTGATAGTGACTTTCTTTCCAGCAGTCTGCATGAATTGCTGGAATCAATCAGCACGAAAAGAAAAATGGAAAAACACACGTATTTGTTTCGAGAAGGAATGGATGCAGAAGAGCTTTATCTGATTCAATCGGGACTCATTGAAATCGGCAAGCTGACGTCTGACGGAAAAGACCTGACGCTTAGAATCTGCCAAAAAAACGATATCGTCGGGGAATTAACACTTTTTACTGAGGAACCGATATATATGCTCAGTGCAAAGGTGCTAGAGGATGGCGAGGTGCTCGTCATTAATAAAAACAAGCTGGAAAAGGAATTAATCCAAAACGGTGCTTTGACATTTGAGTTTATGAAATGGATGAGCACCCATCTCCGGAAAATACAGTCCAAAATCAGGGATCTGCTGCTTCACGGCAAAAAGGGTGCGCTCTACTCCACTCTTATCCGCTTATCAAACAGCTATGGGGTGGAACGAAGCGACGGCATTCTGATTAATATTACGCTGACAAATCAGGATTTGGCAAAATTTTGCGCAGCAGCAAGAGAAAGTGTCAACCGCATGCTGGGAGATCTCCGCAAACAAGGGGTTATTTCGATAGACGAATCCGGAAAAATTATTTTGCACAAGCGGGATTTTTTACGATGCGAGATTGAATGTGAAAACTGTCCGCTGGAGATTTGCAATATTGACTGAGAAAACCAAGGGCCGCTGGCGGTCCTTGGTTTTTCATCTTGTGATAAAGAGACACATGACGGCGAAAAAGACGCAGGCATTCACAATTTCCAGAATGCCGACCGTTTTGACAGGCCAATTCCTTCCGTGAAAAAACCATGCCCGCAAACTGCTTGGGACAAAAGCAAGAAATGCCCATCCTGCTCCGAGAAGAGCCGCTAGAAAGGGGAGCAGCAGGTGATATCCCCATGACCAGTATGCAAATGCCCTGTTTTTTCTCTCCCGTATCACCGACTTCACATAAAAGGAACTCCCGATAAAAAATAAAGCGGATTGCATGAATATAAACCAAGCCCAGCCGTCGAGTGTTCCAGTCCCCAGCCAGCAGCTTGCAAGCCCGCCTGAACAAAAGAACAAGACACCCGCAATATCATTCACTAGCGCCCGTTCGTTTTTTCGGCGGGCATAATACATATGGATGAGAAACAGCGGCAATAAAGAAACGCCAACCCAGAAGAGCGGCGGCTTATGAAAAACAGAGACAATCAAAAAGCAGCAGGCCGGAAAACCGTAAAACCATATCCACTTTTGATAGGGTTTGATTTGTTTCTTTTTCAAGGCGAGCGAAACGGGATAAACCGCCAAGTAAAGGAAAAGCCAGCCTAGGAAGAGCGGAATATGCCAGAAAACAGGGCCTCCCTTGACCATCCCGAGCAAAAATGGAATCAGCAGCATCGCCCATGCACCGTGCTGCTTCGGAATTAGCGCCTTCATCAAAATCCTCCTTTTTTATTTTATTATAAATGCTGTCATCCTCCAGATGAGTGACATTCATCATACAAGCTGTGAAATACATCACTGCTGTACAGGCTCAATCGGGCTACACTAAAGCTATCCTTAACACAGGAGGCTTTCCTATGAATCAGTGTGACTATTTATTTTTTCTGAAACAACTTCCCATGTTTAATGAAGTGCCTCAATCCATTGTCGAAACCTTGCTGAAAAATGGGACATTTATCTGCGGCTTATGTGATCAGTCTCCATCCTTTCTTCATTCTCAATCCGTCTATATTGTATTAAAAGGAAGTGTCCGTTTTATGGACAGCAGGCTCCCTGAAGGATCGAAAACCGTTGCGCTGTGGGAAAAAGGCGATGTGTTTCCGATTGATGAAAAAGGCGGGCTGTATTTATCGCCATTTATCTCAGTCAATGCCTCTCCTGATATTCTAATACTCAATATCCCTTATTACATATTTAAGAAAATGATGTCTTACAATGCGCAGCTGCAAATGAACTTTTTGGCCATGCTTCAGCAAAATGTCTTTTGTTCCTATCAATTATTTTTGCGGTACCTGCATACCTCACAGGATGAAAACGCCGAGCCCGGTTCCTAATGAGAACCGGGTGTTTTGATCTTACATGACAGGCGGCTAATGAGGAGGCCTTCCTGATCGCCGCGTTCATTACATCCTGTGAAAGTTCTTCCTTCTCCCATGTGTGAACATTTTGTGAAAAAAGCAGAGTGTGTGACATAGTTCACAAGGAAACACGCTGTCTCTGTTTATAGTGGAACTTAGCATCACCTGACTCGGAAGGAGTGAACTCTTATGAAGAAAAAGAAAATGAGTCCGTTGTTTAGGAGATTACATTATTTCTCTCCTATCGAACACCATTCAAATAAACATAGCCAAACCACCCGCGAAGATCGCGATTGGGAGAATGTATACAGAAACAGATGGCAATACGACAAAGTCGTTCGCTCCACCCATGGCGTCAATTGCACGGGGTCTTGCAGCTGGAATATCTATGTGAAAAACGGCATTGTCACATGGGAAGGGCAAAACCTAAATTATCCATCAACAGGCCCCGATATGCCTGATTTCGAACCGAGAGGCTGTCCGCGGGGGGCGAGTTTTTCATGGTATATCTACAGCCCGCTTCGTGTGAAATATCCATACGTGCGCGGTGTGCTGATTCATTTGTGGCGGGAAGCACTGCAGACGCATCAAAATCCATTAGAAGCCTGGAAATCGATTGTGGAAAACCCTGAAAAAGCGAAGTCCTATAAACAGGCAAGAGGAAAAGGCGGGTTTGTGCGTGCCGAATGGCCGGAGGTGCTGAAGCTGATTTCAGCCTCTCTGCTGTATACAGTGATGAAATACGGGCCAGACCGGAACGTCGGTTTTTCTCCGATTCCGGCTATGTCCATGATCAGCCATGCCTCAGGCTCCCGGTTTATGTCGTTAATCGGCGGCCCTATGCTCAGTTTTTATGACTGGTATGCGGATCTTCCCCCGGCATCCCCGCAAATCTGGGGTGACCAGACGGATGTTCCGGAAAGCAGTGATTGGTACAATTCGGGCTATATCATCACATGGGGCTCCAACGTTCCATTAACGAGAACGCCTGACGCGCATTTTTTGGCGGAGGCCCGCTATAAAGGCGCTAAGGTCATTTCGATCAGTCCGGATTTTGCAGAATCCTCAAAGTTTGCGGATGACTGGCTGAGTATCCGCCAAGGGACTGATGGGGCGCTTGCGATGGCCATGGGTCATGTCATTTTGCAGGAATTTTACGTGAACCAAGAAACTGAACGTTTTATTGAGTACGCGAAGCAATACACCGATTTTCCATTCTTCGTCACCCTGTCAAAGGAAAATGGCGTATATACAGCGGGCCGGTTTCTTCATGCGAAGGACATCGGGCGGCAGACAAAGCATGATCAGTGGAAGCCTGCAGTCTGGAATGAACAGACAGGCGCATTTGCCATACCGCAGGGGACAATGGGCTCGCGCTGGGATGGGCAGCAGAAATGGAACCTGCACATGATTGATGAAGAAACCGGGGAACCGATTGAACCCCGTCTCTCTGTGCTGGGAATAGAAGACGAAATCGGCACGGTGCACATCCCGTATTTTTCAAATGACGGAAACAAAGTGCTTGATCGGGATCTTCCTATTAAAAAAATGCACCTGAACGGTGAAGAGACGTACGTTACGACTGTGTTTGACTTGATCCTGGCTAACTACGGCGTGAACCGGGGCATCGGCAAACGATCAGCTGTCTCCTATGATGATCCTGAGCCGTTTACGCCTGCCTGGCAGGAACAGATGACAGGAATCAAAAAAGAAGCTGTCATTAAAATTGCCCGAGAATTTGCCCAGAATGCGATCGATACAGACGGCCGGTCCATGATTATCGTAGGAGCGGGGATTAACCACTGGTTCAACTCCGACACAATCTACCGGGCAGTGTTAAATCTTGTTTTACTGGTAGGCGCCCAAGGCGTAAACGGCGGAGGCTGGGCCCATTATGTGGGGCAGGAAAAGCTCCGTCCTGCTGAAGGATGGCAGACGATTGCAAATGCAAAGGACTGGGAAGGCGTGCCTAAACTGCAAAACGGCACCTCATTTTTCTACTTTGCGACAGACCAGTGGCGTTACGAGGACCAGCCGATCAGTGACCTGGCTTCACCGATCGCTGCGTCATCCCGCTACAAGCACCACGCCGATTACAATGTGCTGGCGGCGCGGCTAGGGTGGCTTCCGTCATACCCGACTTTTAATCAAAACGGCATCGATCTGTACAAAGAAGCTGAAAAGGCAGGGGCGGCAACACCTGAAGACGTAGGTGCGTACGTGGCCTCACAGCTCCAAGAGAAAAAACTGAAATTCGCAATTGAAGATCCTGACAATGAAGTGAATTTTCCTAGGAATCTCTTCGTATGGCGAGCGAATCTGATCTCCAGCTCAGGAAAAGGGCACGAATATTTTCTCAAGCATTTGCTGGGGACGACGAACGGTTTGATGAATGACGACAGCGACAGCATCCGTCCGGAAGAAATCAAATGGCGGGACCAGGCACCGGAAGGAAAGCTCGACTTATTAATCAATCTTGATTTTCGAATGGCTGGTACGGCGCTATATTCCGATATCGTGCTGCCGGCGGCGACATGGTATGAAAAACACGATCTCAGCAGCACGGATATGCATCCGTTTATCCATCCTTTTGCTCCGGCCATCTCGGCTCCGTGGGAATCGAAATCAGACTGGGATATTTTTAAGGCTCTGTCAAAAGCCGTTTCCGATCTGGCAGAAGAAGTCGATATGGAGCCGGTGAAAGAAGTGGTCGCGACGCCGCTCCTCCATGACACCATGCAGGAATTAGCCCAGCCGTTCGGCAAAATCAAGGACTGGAGCAAGGGCGAATGTGAGGCCATACCGGGAAAATCGATGCCAAATATCCAAGTTGTTGAACGGGATTACAAGCACATTTTTCATAAAATGACCGCGCTCGGTCCTAACGCCGCTTTAAAGCCGAGCGGAACAAAAGGAATGAGCTGGTCGATAGCCGATGAATATGAATCACTCAAAAAGAGACTGGGAGACATCACCTCGGACAGCGTCGCAAAGGGATGTCCAAATATAAGTGATGCAAAGCAGGCAGCAGAAGCGATTTTAACCCTATCATCCACTTCGAATGGAAAGGTCGCCGTCAAAGCATGGGAATCACTTGAAAACATCACAAACCTGAAACTGAAAGACCTGGCGGAAGAGCGCGAGGAAGAATGCTTTACGTTCGAACAAATTACAGCCCAGCCGAAAACGGTTATCACGTCTCCGGCATTTACCGGCTCAGAAAAAGGCGGACGCAGGTACTCGCCGTTTACGACGAACGTAGAAAAATTAATCCCATGGCGAACACTGACTGGCAGACAATCCTATTATGTCGATCATGAACTGATGATGGAATTCGGTGAAACGATGGCGACATTTAAACCGATCCTCCAGCATCGTCCGTTTCTGAGCAAGCGGCCTGATCAAGAGGGGAAAGAAATTGTCCTCAATTATTTGACGCCGCATAATAAATGGTCTGTCCACAGCATGTATTTTGATTCCCTGCCAATGCTGACGTTGTTCCGCGGCGGGCCGACGGTGTGGATGAATAAAGATGATGCAGAGGACACGGATATCAAAGATAACGATTGGATTGAATGCTTTAACCGAAACGGTGTTGTCGTCGCGAGAGCGGTTTTGTCTCACCGGATTCCTAAAGGAATGGCGTTTATGCACCATGCCCAGGATCGCCACATCAATGTGCCCGGCACGAAACTGACAAATAACCGCGGAGGCACCCATAACAGCCCGACAAGGATACACGTCAAGCCGACGCAGATGATCGGGGGCTATGCCCAGCTCAGCTACGGCTTTAATTATTACGGTCCAACAGGGAATCAGCGCGACCTGAACGTCGTCATCCGCAAGCTGAAGGAGGTCGATTGGCTTGAAGATTAAAGCGCAAATCGGTATGGTCATGAACTTGGATAAATGCATCGGCTGCCACACGTGCAGCGTCACCTGCAAAAACACGTGGACAAACCGTGCCGGTGCGGAATATATGTACTTTAATAATGTAGAAACAAAGCCGGGCATCGGCTATCCGAAGCAATGGGAGGACCAGGACAAATATAAAGGCGGCTGGACATTGAAAAAAGGAAAGCTCGAGCTGAAATCCGGCCCGAAAACGAATCGGCTTGCAGGCCTTTTCTATAATCCGAATCAGCCGACGATTGATGATTATTATGAGCCTTGGAACTATGATTATGAAACATTAACAAACAGCCCGCAGAAAAAAAACCAGCCAGTGGCTCGCCCGAAATCGTCCTTGACCGGAGACTTTATGAATATTGAATGGGGACCGAACTGGGAGGATGATCTCGCAGGCGGCCACATAACGGGGCTTGAGGACCCAAACGTGCAAAAAATGGAGGAATCGATCAAAACAGAATTCGATGAAGTCTTTATGATGTATCTGCCGCGTATTTGTGAGCACTGCATCAACCCGGCTTGCGTTTCCTCCTGCCCGTCCGGCGCCATGTACAAACGCGAGGAAGACGGCATTGTGCTTGTGGATCAAAACGCATGCCGCTCATGGAGATATTGCGTTTCTTCCTGTCCTTATAAAAAAGTCTATTTTAATTGGCAAACGAACAAAGCGGAAAAATGCACACTCTGCTTTCCGCGCTTGGAGGCGGGACTGCCGACCATCTGCTCTGAGACGTGTGTAGGCAGAATCCGCTACCTCGGCGTCATGCTGTATGACGCGGACAAAGTGGAGGAAACAGCATCTGTTGAAAATGAAAAAGATCTCTATCTTTCCCAATTGGATGTTTTTCTTGATCCGAATGATCCTGAAATTGCCAAACTGGCAAAAGAACAAGGCATTCCGGCTGAATGGATAGAGGCCGCGCAGCAATCGCCGATCTATAAAATGATCATCGACTGGAAGATTGCGCTGCCGCTTCACCCTGAGTACCGCACACTGCCGATGGTTTGGTACATTCCGCCGCTGAGCCCGATTATGAATCTCTTTGAAGGAAAAGGCAGCCGGCAGTCCGCGGAAGATATTTTTCCGGCTATCGACCAAATGAGAATACCGATAAACTATTTGGCGCAGCTGTTAACGGCCGGTGATACGGATCATATTCGGTCAACATTAAAGAAAATGTCTGTCATGCGCCAGTATATGAGAGCGGTCCAGACGAATAAAACCGTCGACCCGGCACTGATCTCCAGTATCGGCTTAACAGAACAGCAAATTGAAGACATGTATCGGCTGCTTGCAATCGCCAAATACGATGACCGCTTTGTGATTCCAAGCAGCCACCGGGAAGAAGTGTCAGATTTATATGCTGAACAAGGGAGCTGCGGCTTGTCATTTTCTGGCGGCCCAGGCTCTTGCTTCTAACTTTTGATAAATGAGGTGTAACAAGATGAACACCACAGACCGGCAAATCACGTTTTCTGCTCTTTCCTATCTTCTTTCTTATCCGGATGAAGAGTGGAGAGCCGAGCTTCCCGATTGGAAGGCTCTTATCCATGAAATGAACAATCAGCAAATGTGTGAGAAGCTGTTGCACTTTTTCGATGCGACAGCCGGCTTTTCTCAGGAAGCTCTGATTGAACACTACGTCTATACGTTTGACTTCGGGAAAAAAACGAATATGTATGTCACCTACTTTAACTCAGGCGAGCAAAGGGAACGAGGCATTGAGTTGCTGCATTTAAAAAACACATACCAGCAATCCGGCTTCCTGCCGACAGAGAAAGAGCTGCCTGATTACCTGCCGCTTATGCTGGAATTTGCCGCGATTGCGGAAATTGAAGCAGCAAGAAGTGTGTTTGAGAAATATTTGTCCAATGTGAGGGAGCTGGCATCCCGCCTCGAAAAAAATGACAGCATCTATGCGGAGCTGCTGCACGTGCTGCTGGCCGCGCTGGGAAACATCGGCGTGCGTGAAAGCATTGAAGGGGCTGTTCAGGCATGAGCGGACAGATCCTGTGGGGCGTGATGCCATACATTGTATTGACGATTTTTATCGGCGGCCATATTTACCGCTATCAGCATGATCAATTTGGCTGGACGGCGAAATCAAGCGAGCTGTTAGAAAAGAAAAAACTCGCGGCGGGCAGCACCCTTTTTCACTGGGGCATACTGTGTGTCGTCGGCGGCCACATCATGGGAATTCTGATCCCGGTAGGCGTGTATTCTGGAATCGGCATTTCAGAGCATGTGTATCATAAAATGGCGATTGGCGCAGGCCTCCCGGCGGGAATTGTGGCCTGTATCGGACTTATCATCCTGACGTACAGAAGGCTGTTTGACAAAAGAATCCGCAAAACCAGCTCGCCTGCGGATATTCTTATTCTCATTCTGCTGCTGTTCATGATGCTGTCGGGCGTTGCGGCCACGTTTCTCAATATTGATTCGAAGGGATTCGATTACCGGACAACAGTCGGGCCGTGGTTCAGGGAAATCGCTTTGTTCAGGCCTGACGCCTCTTTGATGGAGAGTGTCCCGCTATGGTTTAAGTTTCATATTGTTATCGGATACGTTGTTTTTATTCTGTGGCCGTTTACGAGATTGGTTCACGTGTTCAGCCTGCCGCTCAAATATTTGACCCGCAGCTATGTCGTATATCGAAAACGCTCGTAAAAATCCCCCCTGAAAGAGGGGGATTTTTTTATCTTGGTGAAAAAATAAAAACGCAAGATATTTTCTGCCAAGGCAATGGCTCTCTTTTTCGCCGCTTGCCGGGGCAATTTGCGGCGGGGCGCTGATTGGATTCGGCCTTTCGCTCATGTTTTATCATCAGGCTTCACTCGGCGGCGCCAATATTCTTGCTTTATTTCTGCAAAAACGGTATGGATGGAACCCCGGGACAGTTCATTTTCTCTTCGATTTAGCCGTAGTGCTGGCCGGCATCTTTTCCGTCGGCTTGCTGATAGGGGGCTGCTCCTTAGTGTCGATTGCGGTCACGGGCCTGATCGTCAGCTACTTCAAAAATAAAATCAAAAGCGGCCACTCCCTCAAGCCTGGTTTGCTCCAGAACCTCACATCCGGCCAATCACAGGAAGCCTCATCATAAGCCTTTCCGCCTTAGACGGAGAGGCCATTCTTCTGCAAAGGTTTACACATTAGAAAAAAGAGGTAATACGAAGGTAATCGAATCAGAATGGAGAGAGTATGGATGCTGAAACGGAGACTGGAGTTTTTCTTTTTATATATGATGCTTATCGGGGCATATGTCATATGGTTTTTTCCGGTTTCCAGGCTTGAATTTTACGGGGGAGTGCTTTGCTATACAAGCATTATTTTGTTCAGCATCTATTCGTTAATTCTTGAGAACCGCACCTCGCAGCACACGCTGTTATGGATTCACATCCTTGTCTTTTTTCCAATCGTCGGCTACATGTTTTATCTGTTTTCCGGACAGCTCTATGTGAAGGGGAAGCTGTTTAAGACAAAACGAATGTACAACAGGGAAAAGCTCAGAAAGCTGTTTGACATGGAGGAAACGCCGGAAGTGACAGGGCTTAAGGACAATCAAGAACGGTTCTTTACGTATTCCATCAGGGCTGCCCATATGAATATCAATACGAAAAGCAATATCAAAGTGCTGAAAAACGGCGAGGAAACCTTCCCGGACATTTTCAAAGCGATGCGGAAGGCGAAATCCTATATACATATTGAATACTACATGTTTAAATCAGACATGCTCGGCCGCGGCATGATGGACATTATGATGGAGAAAGCGCGCCAGGGTGTCGAGGTGCGGTTTTTATATGACGCTGCAGGAAGCATCAAGCTGGCAAGAAGAGATATCATGAAAATGAAACAAGCGGGAGTGGACATTGTTCCGTTTTCTCCGCTGAAATACGGATTTTTTAATCAGAAGCTGAATTTCAGAAATCACCGGAAAATCGTGATCATCGATGGAAACATCGGTTTTGTGGGCGGATTAAATGTCGGGAAGGAATATATCAGCAGAGATCCGCACATCGGGTTTTGGAGAGATACTCACCTGCGGCTGGAAGGAGAAATTGTGCAAACGCTTCACGCTATTTTCATGCTGGATTGGGAATATGTCTCCAACGAAGTGTTAATTGATCAAGAAGAGTACAATAGGCCGGTTCCTGTTGAGGGAGGGGGCATTTATCAAATTGTCGCAACAGGCCCTGACATGAAGGAAAGCATGAGCGACCTCTATTATGAAATGATTTCCTCAGCACAGAAATCAATATGGATTGCCACGCCCTATTTTGTCCCGAATGAGTCCATACGCACGGCGCTAAAAGCTGCGGCGACAAAAGGCGTAGAGGTAAGGATTATGGTGCCGGAGAAGAATGACAGCTTTTTAACGGAATACGCATCGAGATCCTATTTTCCAGAACTGCTTCTTGAGGGCATTGAAGTCTATTCCTATCAAAAAGGCTTCATGCATCAAAAAGTCATCATCGTGGATGGAGATCTCGCCTCGGTTGGCACCGCGAATATGGACATGCGCAGCTTTCAGCTCAACTTTGAAGTGAACGTATTCTTCACGGATACGGAAGCCATTCGTACCCTTGAAGACCATTTCGAAGAGGATATGCTGGATAGTGACAAACTCAGCCCAGTCGGCTTTTATAAAAGAGGAATGGCTGACCGGACAAAAGAATCGTTTGCCCGTCTGTTTTCGGGGGTTCTGTAAGAAAAAAGAAATCTGATCTTTCAAAACTGCCGGTGTATAGTATAATTGAGAAAAATTATCAGTTATTTATGCATTGGGGGAAGATAGGGTGCTTCGGCAATTTTTTTCGTATTATAAACCATATAAAACGTTGTTCTTTCTCGACTTTTTCTCGGCGATTGCGGGAGGCTTAATGGAGCTGAGTTTTCCTTTGATCGTCAATTATTTTATTGATACCTTGCTTCCTGGAAGAGACTGGGGACTGATTATCGCCACCTCAATCGGCTTATTTGCGGTGTATGCGCTCAGCTCGGCTCTCCAGTATATCGTCACATACTGGGGGCACATGCTTGGGATCAATATCGAGACTGATATGAGAAAGTCGCTTTTTGACCATTTGCAAAAGCTATCATTTAAATTTTACGACAACAACAAGACAGGAACGCTGATGTCGAAGCTGACGAACGATTTAATGTACATCGGCGAAGTTGCCCATCACGGACCGGAAGATTTATTCATTGCCGTCATGACCATTCTCGGGGCGTTCGGGGTCATGCTGTTCATTAACTGGCAGCTGGCATTATTAACGTTTATCATCATGCCGATTGTCATTTGGCTTGCGCTTTATTTCAACAAAAAAATGACCAAAGCATTTACAACACTGAACAAAGATATCGGAGACTTCAGCGCGCGTGTAGAAAATAATATCGGCGGCATTCGGCTCGTGCAGGCGTTCGGCAATGAAGCGTTTGAAAAGGAACGCTTTGCCGTCAACAATCAGCGTTTCCGTATCACAAAGCTTTCCTCATACAGAATCATGGCGAAAAACGGTTCAATCAGCTATATGCTGACCCGGTTTGTCACGCTGTTTGTCCTCTTGTGCGGAACGTGGTTTGTCATTCGCGGCTCCTTATCGTATGGGGAATTCGTGGCGTTTGTGCTCCTGACGAATGTGCTGTTCAGGCCCATTGACAAAATTAATGCCATTATCGAAATGTATCCGAGGGGCATCGCCGGTTTCAAAAGCTATATGGAACTGATGGAAACAGAACCGGATATTCAGGATTCTCCTGATGCGAGAGACGTATCCGGCCTAAAGGGCAATATCCGCTATGAACATGTTTCATTTGGCTATGATGACCATCACAACGTCCTCAAAGACATTAACCTGTCCATTCAAGCAGGGGAGACGGTTGCGTTCGTCGGCCCGTCAGGCGCGGGAAAATCAACGCTTTGCAGTCTGCTTCCGCGCTTTTATGAAGCATCGGAGGGTGACATTACCATCGACGGCATCAATATTAAAGACATGACGCTGTCTTCGCTGCGGGGGCAGATTGGTGTCGTGCAGCAGGACGTTTTCTTATTTTCGGGCACGCTTAGAGAAAATATCGCCTACGGCCGTTTAGGCGCATCGGAAGAAGACATTTGGCAGGCTGTGAAGCAGGCGCATCTGGAAGAGCTTGTCCATAGCATGCCTGATGGATTGGATACCATCATCGGTGAACGCGGCGTGAAGCTTTCCGGCGGGCAAAAACAGCGGCTGTCCATTGCACGGATGTTCTTGAAAAATCCATCGATCCTGATTCTGGACGAAGCGACCTCGGCCCTTGATACAGAAACAGAAGCGGCGATTCAAAAGGCACTTCAAGAATTGTCGGAGGGGCGCACGACGCTCGTCATCGCCCACAGGCTGGCGACGATCAAAGACGCAGACAGAATTGTGGTGGTTACAAAGAACGGGATCGAAGAACAAGGACGCCATCATGACCTGATTCAAGCCGGCGGTCTTTACAGCAGGCTGCATCAAGCGCAATTTGGGCAAATGGTGCAGCAATAGGAGGGAAATATGGATAGGAAAAATGTGCTGTACATTGCGGTTTCGTTGGACGGGATGATCGCAAGAGAAGATGGAAGCATTGATTGGCTGGATGAATTTGAAGGTGAAGGCAATAACGGGTACATTGCGTTTTATCAGACTGTAGATACCGTCATCTTAGGCCGGAGCACATATGAACACAAATGAAAAAAAGCTGCGCTTAAAATTCGGACAGGCGGTTTATGTAAGACCATAACAAAAAGGATAGACAAGATGTCTATCCTTTTTAATATGTAAGTTAAAGCGCTTCTCTTTCAGCAGGCTCGATAATATTTTTGAATTTTTCAACCAGCTGTGACGCTTTTGTTCCTTCCACTACAATCAGATATTCTTTTTCATTATGAGCCATGCGGAACGTTTCAAGCTCAATTAAGCTTTTGATTTTGCACATTGTTTTCTTTGAATAAATATAAACCTCGTGGCTACCGGAATGGCACATTTTATAAAGATGAATCAAATTTCTTAAAGTAAATGCCTGCGCGGCTACTTTCAGAGACTTGATGTTTTTCATGATCTTTCTCCTCCATCGATTGTTGTCTTATATAGCGTATGTTCCCAGAGCGGACGAACTGTAAACCTAATTTTGCACATTTATGATTTCCATTGGAGAGCCCCGCCGCCGATGCGTTTGACACCGCGGATGGAGCTTAACTCATCCATCAGGCGGAAAAGCGCCTTGTCTTTCTGCTTTGCTTCGATCATGAAATCTATATTCGTTCCCCATTGCCTAAAGCGTTCTAACAGCGGCAGCAAAAAGTTGGCGTCAACATAATCGGCATGGCTGCGTATGGCTTGCTCCGATTTTGGGGAAGACAGGTGAACCTTTGGCTGCAGCCCGATTCGCTCCCACGTTTTGATCATCCGGGGCAGTGCTTCATTCAGGTCTGCGTGATCATCTGGGTTGGCGTAAAAATGATGAAAGTCAAAGACAAACGGAACATTCTCTTGCTCACAGACCTGAAGCGTTTCTTCCGTCGTATATGTTTTATCGTCATTTTCAAGCGTCATCCGCTGTTTGATCTCCTCCGGCAGCTGCTTCATATTTTGATGAAATTGAGCAGTGGCGGTTTCTTTATCTCCGTAAGCGCCGCCAATATGAATGTTGATAACAGAGCGATCAGCAATGCCCATGGCTTCAAGCATACGGTAGTGATACGCCATATCAGTTACCGCATTTTGTGTGACGGACTCCTTCGGGCTCGTAAACAGGGTGAATTGATTGGGGTGAAAGCTTGTTCGCAGATGATGTGTTTTAACAAGCTCTCCGATCTCCCGAAACTCCTTTTGAAACGGCGTCACAAAATCCCACATTACATCGGGATGCGTGGCCAGCGGCACAATCGAACTGGAAAAGCGGTACAACGGAATGTCGTGGCCGATGATATAGTGAAGGGTTCTCATCGTATTGCGCAAATTGGCTTTTGTCACAGTCAGAAGCGCTTCTTTTCTTTCATCCTTTGCAAGCTTGGAATAACGTGCGAATGTCAATGTTTTAGCGGGAGACGCATCCCAAAGGCTCATCGCGTTTGAAACGAACCCGAATCTGAAAATCATAGGAACTCTCCTTTATAAAAAATAAGATATTGCTCTGCCAATCCATTCAGCCGGGCGCTGCCTGAATGTGCGTTTTTTGAAATTCTCCTTTGTCAGCAGCTCTGACCTTTTCATATCCTCTTCAATCGTCGCATAGACTTCTTTTGTAAATGCCTCATTATCGATTTCAACATTCACCTCTTCATTTAAAAAAAAGCTTCGCTGATCAAAATTGGCGGTGCCGATAATGCTGAAATGATCATCAATGATCAGGGCTTTCACATGATAAAACCCTTGGTAAAAACGGTAGATGAGACAGCCGGCATCCAAGAGCTCCGAATAATACGTGAAAGCTGCTTCTCTGACCAACGGATGATCTGATTTCATCGGTACAATTATGGTAACCGCTACACCGTTTTTTCTTGCTTTAACCAAGGCCTGCTGAAGCGGTTTTGTCGGAATATAATAAGGTGTGCAAATGGTAATGCGCTCTTTTGCCTGCGCGATATTTGCCAAATACGTTTTTTCAAGTGAATAACCGTCAGTCGCATAAATCTTATGAGAGATATTCCCTTGCGAAAGCTCCGGCCAAACATCCGGACTCAGTTCAGCAGATCCGGTATTTCGTTTCAGGTCGGCTGTAAATAGCGTCTGAAGATCGCGGACACCCTCTCCCTTCATGCGCAAATGATAATCCTCCCAATTGCCGAACTTCGCCTTCTTCCCAAGGTATTCCTCACCGATGTTAAAACCGCCGATATACCCGATCTTCCCGTCTATCACAGCAATTTTCCGGTGATTCCGTTTTTGTATATGAAAAAAGACAAAAGGAAAACGAGGTTTGTTAAGAAAATGAACATGAACCCCGGCATTTTTCATCGTTTTCAGTGCCGGTTTTTTTATTTTTTGGCTGCCTGACCAATCCAGCAGCAAATAGACGGAAACGCCCGATTTAGCTTTTGCCTTCAGCAGCGTAAACATATTGTGGCTGACTTCATCGTTTTTCATAATAAAAAACATCACGTGAACAGAGGAAACGGCCCGGCGGATGTCTTCCATCAGCCGATCGACAAGATCAGCGCCGCAGTGGATCAATTCAATATCACTCTTCTTTTTTGAAAAAACAGGCTCGTACGCGTTTTTTTTATAAACGGCGCGTCCCAAGAAGATATCAAGCAGAATGAAAGCCAATAGTATGATGAGAATGACGAAAAATATCTTCATCCCGGCACTCCTTTCGTAGTAAAGGTAGTGTGCCCGAACAGCAGGAATTTAATTATTGACTGAACACTCATTCATTATTTATCATTAAGATAATCTTAAACAGATTCGAGGGTAGGGGATCGCGGTCTTTATCAGTAAAAAGGGGGAATTGAAATGAGCGGCTTTCTCATCGCAAATGCTTTGTTATTTCTGGTTGTAACCGCTTACGCTGTCTATTTGTTTGTTTACTTGGTCAAAACGAGACTGGCCTATATCAGGCTCGGCCAGAAAGAACAATTTGATAAACGGATTAAGGAACGGCTCCAAGCCATTTGGGTGAATGTATTCGGGCAGAAAAAACTGCTTAAGGACAAGAAAAGCGGAATGATTCACGTTATGTTTTTCTACGGATTTATATTGGTTCAGTTCGGAGCGATTGACTTTATCATCAAAGGACTGGCTCCCGATCGGAATCTGCCGCTTGGCCCTGTCTATCCCGCCTTCACCTTTTTTCAGGAAATCGTTACGTTTCTCATTTTAATCGCTGTGGGCTGGGCATTCTACAGACGTTATATTGAAAAGCTCGTCAGGCTGAAGCGCAATTTCAAAGCAGGGCTTGTTCTCATTTTTATCGGAGGGTTAATGCTGACGGTTCTGCTTGGAAACGGAATGAATCTGATCTGGCATGAGCACGGGCTTTCGTGGAGCGAGCCGATTGCTTCATGCATCGCGTTTTTGCTTGGCGGAGTCGGGAAAACCGGCGCAGCGGTCATTTTCTATATCGCATGGTGGGTGCATCTTCTGTTTTTGCTGAGCTTTTTAGTGTACGTGCCTCAGTCGAAACATGCCCACTTAATCGCCGGACCTGCCAATGTCTTTTTCAACAGAATGGAATCGGCAGGAAAGCTTGAGAAAATCGATTTTACCGACGAAACGAAAGAAAGCTATGGAGCGGGGAGAATTGAAGATTTCAGGCAGTCCCAGCTGCTTGATTTGTATGCGTGTGTCGAGTGCGGCCGCTGCACCAATATGTGCCCTGCAACAGGCACCGGAAAAATGCTGTCGCCGATGGACTTGATTTTGCGTCTCAGAGACCATCTCACGGAAAAAGGCGCCGCCGTCACCTCACGTTCGCCATGGGTGCCCGCGGCAGCGTTCCGGCATACGAGAGGCAATCAGCTGGCTGCAGCGTCAGCGGGCAGCGGATCGCAGGAAGCTGCCGCCGCGCTGGATTACAATCCGAGCTTAATCGGCGACGTCATAACAGAGGAAGAAATTTGGGCGTGTACGACTTGCCGGAATTGTGAGGATCAATGCCCGGTCATGAATGAACATGTAGATAAAATCATCGATCTCCGCCGCTATCTTGTACTGACAGAAGGAAAAATGGACAGTGACGCACAGCGCGCCATGACGAGTATCGAGCGGCAGGGAAATCCGTGGGGCCTCAATCGCAAGGAGCGAGAAAATTGGCGTGACGCCGCCTCCGATGCTGAGATTCCGACTGTAAAAGAAATGAAAAAAGAAGGAAAAGAATTTGAGTACCTTTTTTGGGTCGGCTCCATGGGGTCTTACGACAACAGAAGCCAGAAAATCGCGGTCTCCTTTGCTAAGCTGCTCAATCACGCGGGCGTGTCCTTCGCGATCCTCGGAAATAAAGAAAAAAATTCAGGAGACACACCGCGCCGCCTCGGAAATGAATTTTTGTTCCAGGAACTGGCTGAAAAAAATATTTCTGAATTTGAAAAAAATGATGTCAAAAAAATCGTTACGATTGATCCGCACGCATACAATTTATTTAAAAACGAGTATCCGGATTTCGGCTTTGAAGGCGAGGTTTATCATCATACAGAAGTGCTGGCCGAGCTGGTGAAGAATGGGAAATTAAAGCCGCAGCACCAGCTTCATGAGACGATTACCTTCCATGATTCGTGCTACTTGGGCCGGTACAACGAAGTTTATGATCCGCCGAGGGAGATTTTAAAAGCCATTCCAGGTGTAGAGCTGATTGAAATGGAGAGAAACAGGGAAACCGGCATGTGCTGCGGCGCCGGCGGGGGATTAATGTGGATGGAGGAGGAAACGGGCAACAGGATTAACGTCGCCAGGACAGAGCAAGCGCTCGCGGTCAGCCCATCGGTGATCAGCTCTGGCTGTCCGTACTGTCTCACGATGCTTGGAGACGGCACAAAGGCGAAAGAAGCCGAAGACCAAGTCAAAACATATGACGTCGCCGAGCTTCTGGCTCAATCCGTCTTAGGTGCTGATATGATTATGGGGGAGAGACCATGAATTTTTCATTATCAGAAGAACACGAGATGATACGAAAATTGATGCGTGATTTTGCGAAGCATGAGGTAGCCCCGACAGCGGCAGAACGCGACGAACATGAACGCTTCGACCGCGAGCTGTTTCGGGAAATGGCAAATTTAGGGCTGACGGGAATTCCGTGGCCTGAAGATTACGGCGGAATCGGAAGTGACTATCTGGCCTATGTCATCGCGGTGGAGGAGCTGTCGAAAGTGTGCGCATCCACCGGTGTGACGCTTTCTGCCCATATTTCACTTTGCAGCTGGCCGCTGTTTGCCTTTGGGACGGAAGAACAGAAGACAGACTACTTAACACAGCTGGCCCTTGGAGAGAAAATCGGCGCTTTCGCTTTAACAGAAGCAGGTTCAGGTTCTGACGCAGGCGGCATGAAAACAACTGCTGAACGAATCGGTGATGACTATGTATTAAATGGTTCAAAAGTGTTTATCACAAACGGCGGGATTGCGGATGTTTACATTGTTTTTGCAGTCACCGATCCCGAGAAAAAGAAAAAAGGCATATCCGCTTTTATAGTAGAAAAAGATTTCGAAGGTTTTTTGACAGGCAAGAAAGAAAAGAAGCTGGGCATCCGCTCGTCTCCCACAACGGAAATCACGTTCGAAGATTGTGTGGTGCCCGCAGAAAACCGTCTCGGAGAAGAAGGGGAAGGCTTCAAAATCGCGATGAAGACGCTTGACGGAGGCAGAAACGGCATAGCTGCACAAGCCGTGGGTATCGCTCAGGGTGCCCTCGATGCGGCGCTTCAATATGCAAAAGAGCGAAAGCAATTCGGAAAATCAATTGCCGAGCAGCAAGGTATCGCTTTTAAACTCGCGGACATGGCTACAATGATAGAAGCTTCAAGGCTATTGACCTATCAGGCTGCCTGGCTGGAATCATCAGGCCTTCCATATGGAAAAGCTTCCGCCATGTCCAAACTGCTGGCGGGAGATACGGCGATGAAGGTGACGACCGAAGCCGTGCAGATTTTCGGCGGCTACGGCTATACAAAAGATTACCCGGTTGAACGCTATATGCGTGATGCAAAAATCACGCAAATCTATGAAGGCACTCAAGAAATTCAAAGACTTGTCATCTCCAGAATGCTCGCGGATTGACGCAAATCATCTATCAGTCGGATCACTCTTGTAAAATTATTTAAATTAACGCTGTTAAGGGTAGCATATTCTGTTTTATTTTGTTTATAATGAGAGGTATGGTTTGTATAAGAACGATACAAAATCGCTTTCATTATTGATAAAACAGATACATATAAGTAATAGAAAGGGAGTGTCCGACCTTGGGTATCAAACAATATTCACAGGAAGAGCTAAAGGAAATGGCTTTAGTTGAAATCGCTCACGAATTATTTGAAGAACATAAAAAACCAGTTCCTTTTCAGGAGCTTTTAAATGAAATCGCATCTTTGCTCGGCGTGACAAAAGAAGAGCTTGGAGACCGCATTGCTCAATTTTATACAGATTTAAATATTGACGGCCGCTTCCTGGCGCTTTCTGACCAAACGTGGGGGCTTCGCAGCTGGTATCCGTATGATCAGCTTGACGAAGAAACTCAGCCGACAGTCAAAGCGAAAAAGAAAAAAGCGAAGAAAGCAGTCGAAGAAGATCTTGATCTTGACGAGTTTGAAGAGATCGATGAAGACGACCTTGATTTGGATGAAGTTGAGGAAGAACTCGATCTTGACGCTGACGATTTTGACGATGAAGATCTTGATGAAGACGACGACGATCTTGAGATCGAAGAAGATCTGATTGATGAAGATGATGAAGACTATGATGATGAAGAAGAGGATATCAAATAGTATAAGATTTCATCTTCAAAACGATCTTGACTTTCATAGTCGAACTATGTAGTATGTATTTTGGGCTCTTCAAAAACGAAGAGAGAACATAGTACGTTATGCTCCCTTTCAAGAAATTGAAAGGGAGCTTTCTTATTTTCACCCCTCATTTTTCTTATAAATCATTTAAAAGGCTAAATGATTTTTTATAAAATAGTACATTTTAAAAATGTAGCTAAGAGCGAAGAGAGGAGCAAACGAAATGACGAAATATATTTTTGTAACTGGGGGAGTTGTATCCTCACTTGGAAAGGGTATTGTAGCAGCTTCATTAGGACGTTTGCTGAAAAACCGCGGAATGAACGTGACGATTCAAAAATTCGATCCATACATCAACGTTGACCCGGGAACAATGAGCCCGTACCAGCACGGTGAAGTATTCGTAACGGATGACGGCGCTGAAACAGACTTGGACCTCGGTCACTATGAGCGTTTTATCGACATCAATTTGAATAAATTCAGCAACGTGACAACAGGTAAAATTTATTCAACAGTTCTTAAAAAAGAACGACGTGGAGACTACCTTGGCGGAACTGTACAGGTCATCCCGCATATCACAAACGAACTGAAAGACCGTGTTTACCGCGCGGGAAAAGAAACAAATGCAGATGTTGTCATTACAGAAATCGGCGGTACTGTCGGAGATATCGAATCACTGCCATTCCTTGAGGCGATCCGTCAAATGAAGAGCGATATAGGCCGTGAAAACGTAATGTACATCCACTGTACGCTTGTACCTTACATTAAAGCTGCGGGCGAATTGAAAACAAAACCGACACAGCACAGCGTAAAAGAATTGCGCAGCTTGGGCATTCAGCCAAACATTATCGTCGTTCGTACAGAAATGCCGATTTCTCAAGATATGAAAGATAAAATCGCGCTATTCTGCGACATCGATACAAAAGCGGTTATCGAGTGTGAAGATGCGGACAACCTATACTCCATTCCGCTTGAGCTTCAAAAACAAGGGCTTGATAAGCTTGTTTGCGAGCACATGAAATTGGAGTGCAAAGAGGCGGAAATGTCCGAGTGGAAAGAGCTGGTGAATAAAGTCAGCAACCTGTCTCAAACGATCACGATCGGCCTAGTCGGGAAATACGTTGAGCTTCCTGACGCATACATCTCTGTTGTCGAGTCTCTCCGCCATGCGGGCTATGCGTTTGACACGGATGTAAAAGTGAAATGGATCAACGCGGAAGAAGTGACAGAAAGCAACATCGAAGAGCTCACGAGCGGAACGGACGGCATCATCGTGCCGGGCGGATTCGGAGACCGCGGTGTTGAAGGCAAAATCGTCGCAACAAAATACGCGCGCGAAAACAACATTCCATTCTTGGGCATTTGCTTGGGCATGCAGGTTGCGTCTATTGAATACGCACGAAACGTATTGGGCTTAAAAGGCGCTCACTCAGCGGAAATTGATCCGTCAACACAGTACCCGATCATCGACCTTCTTCCTGAACAGAAGGATGTTGAAGATCTTGGCGGAACGCTTCGTCTCGGCCTTTATCCTTGTAAGCTTGAAGAAGGCACAAAAGCTTTTGAAGTGTATCAGGATGAAGTGGTGTACGAGCGTCACCGCCACCGCTATGAGTTCAACAACGAATTCAGACAGCGAATGGAAGAAAAAGGCTTCGTATTCTCAGGCACAAGCCCTGATGGACGCCTTGTTGAAATCATCGAGCTGAAAGACCACCCTTGGTTCGTGGCTTCTCAGTTCCACCCAGAGTTCAAATCAAGACCGACAAGACCTCAGCCTCTATTCAAAGGCTTTATCGGTGCGTCTGTCGAAGCTGCAAATCAGAAGTAATAAAAAAGACTTGCCGTTTGTCAAAAGCGTGATATTATCCCCTCTAAGTA
>NZ_JALAMR010000020.1:0-52534 GCF_026790125.1 Bacillus sp. N12A5
ATAATGCCTGTATCGAATCGTTTTTCTCGCATCTCAAAACAGAGAATGCATATTTTTCGACGTGTCAAACCGAAGAAGAGCTTCACAAGAGCATTGAAGATTACATTCAATTCTATAATCACGAACGATTCCAGAAAAAATTAAACCAGTGTGCTCCGGTACAATACCGTAACACACTGGTTGCTTAGGCTTTTTGTGGCTGTCTACTTGACAGGGATAAGACCGGTATCAGGAGCCTTTTCTCTTTCTTCTATAAATAATATTGCCGTTTTGAATCACGTACTTTGCGATCATACGCTCACTCACAATAAAAACGGGATAGGCGCATACGAGCGCAAACACGGCCATCGGCACGTGCTGTACGGCCGGCAGCATTGAGCCTGCCGCATTGCGAAGGAGCAGCAGCAGATAAATGAGCAGCACGATGACTGCTAATGACACCAGCATAATCGGTGCTGATACTTTATATTCATAAAGCCGTTCCCGGCAGTGTCCGCAGCGAAATTGACAAGGTACATTTGACGATCTGACCATGTCGCCTGTCAAAGGTTTGCCGCAGTTCGGGCATAGGGTTTCTTTCATAGGGTATTCCTCACTTTCCATTCCATATGTCTATTATACCAGAGTCCCTTCTGTTTCGTTTTGTTGCTGTTCAACACATTTTCACATTTTTTATCATCAGCTTACTTGTCTCTGTCTCCAAAATCCTCTACGCTTAAATAGATCTTAATGGAGGGGATGTATGAATGCTTCCGATTAATAGACAGCAACACATACTGAAGTGGCTGAAAGAAGAAGGCGCGCTCAGAATTTCTGATATCAGCGCACGGTTTGGCGTTTCGGAAATGACGGTATACAGAGATGTCAATCAGCTGGTTCAGTCAAATCAGGTCATTAAAACGGCCGGCGGCATCACGCTCCCAGCCCGGACACCTCAAGCAGATCATATGTGCAGCTACTGTCTGAAGCCGGTCAATCAGGCCCATTCGGTTCAGCTGATTACGGTAAACCAAGACATTGAACAGCTATGCTGCGCACATTGCGCGTTCTTGCGTTACGCAGATAAAACGGAAGAGGTTTCACACTTGATTTGCAGAGATTTTCTGTTACACACAACGGTCAGTGCCGGTTCGGCTTATTTCGTCGTCAACGCTGAATTAAACCTGCACTGCTGCCAGCCGCAGGCGATTCCGTTTGCGACACTCGACCATGCCGAACGGTTTCAAAAAGGATTCGGCGGAGCCGTCCGCACCTTCGACCAGGCGCTGGAGGACATGCTTCAAGACAGAAAAAAGCGCTGCACCTGCACCAAGACATAACACAACATATACAGCGGAAGGTGGTGTTTGAGTGATGAAGCAAAACAGATGGTGGATCATCCTTCTGCTTTTTCTTGTTTTCCTGCCGAAAACAAGCTTTGCTCACGCCTATATTGTCAAATCTTCACCTGGGGAAAACAGCGAATTAAAAAGCGCCCCAGCACAGGTGGAAATCGAATTTAATGAACCGGTTGAAGAAGGGTTTCATTACATTAAAGTTTATAATTCAAACGGCGATCGGGTGGATTTGGACAAGACTGAAATTAAAAAAGATAACAATCACATCATGACGGTGAAGCTGAAAAAGAATCTGCCGCATGATGTGTACAGGGCCGAATGGAACGCCGTGTCCGCAGACGGGCATCCTGTTTCCGGCGTCATTCCATTCAGCATCGGAAAAGCGGATGGCGGATTCAGCGGCCAAAAAGCAGCCGGTTCCGCGCTGAATCTGGGAACAGCCACGGACCGTGCCATTCTGTATACAGCCTTATCTCTGTTTATCGGGACGGTTTTCTTCCATCTCTTCTGGTATAAAGGGAACTCAGAACAGCTCACCAAACGGACAAGGCGCATCCTGATAGTCTCCATCACCGCACTGGGTCTGGCGCTTTTGCTTCAGCTTCCGATTCAGACAAAAGCAAACGCGGGCGGCGGCTGGGGCAGCGCCTTCCAGCCGGGCTACATCAGAGAAACACTGTTTGAGACTGCCGGCGGCACCATCTGGATCATACAGACCGTGCTGTATGTGCTGCTTGCACTGTCTGTAATCCCTGCGATACGAAAAAACCGCTTTTCGTCCTTCAGCTATTGGACAGCGCCGCTCATTTTCTATTTCGCTCTCCTGCTTGCCAAAGCATTTACCGGGCATGCAGCTGTCGTTGAAGAAAAAGCGGTCGGCATTTTGATGGATTTCCTTCATTTATCTTCCGCTACCATTTGGGTCGGCGGGGTAGCGGCACTCGTGTTGCTGCTCGCAAAAGAATGGAAGCAGCCTGATAAAACGTTCGCATGGGAAACGGTCAGACGGTTCTCCCCGTGGGCGCTTACTGCCGTCGGCGTCATTTTGTTTTCAGGCTTGCTTAATGGCTTTTTTATCATTCGTTCGATGGATTCACTGTTTCATACTGCGTACGGGCAAGCTCTTTTAGTGAAAAGCGGATTGTTTGTTTTGATGCTGGTCTTAGGCGCGGTTCATTTTCTGCTGACCAGAAAGCAGCGCCGCACAGGAATCAGCCGAACGCTGAAAGCGGAATGGGCAATCGGCATCGCCGTATTGATCACAGCGGCCGTGTTTACAAGTCTGCCAAGCCCGCCTGAGCCTGCGCCAACACCGTTCTACCAAACAAAAGCCATTGAAAACGGGCAAAGCGTGTCTCTCAGCATCAGCCCGAACCAGCCAGGCAAAAACGTATTTGAGCTGCGAATCACCGACCATAACGGCAACCCGGTGAAAAACATCCAGCAAATTACGCTAACCGTTTATAAAACAGGCCTGTCAGGAAGTGAAAACAAAAGCACGTTTCAATTAAAAGAGACATCAGAAGGCGTTTTCCAGGATGAAAACCTGTCCATTAATGAAAAGGGCAACTGGAAGGTCAAAGTCCACGGGCTGACCGGAGACTTTAACGAAATCAATATCATCTTTACAAAGACCAATTAAAGGAGTGTTTAAGTTGTTGAAAAAAATCGCATTCACACTATGTCCCGCTATTGTTGGCTCCCTCTTATTCTTTACGGCCCCAGCCAGCGCGCACGTTACTGTAAAGCCTGCTGAATCCGCTGCAGGCTCTTGGGAGACTTATACAATGAAGGTTCCTTCTGAGAAAAATCTGCCGACAACAAAGGTTGTCCTCAAGATGCCAAAGGATGTTGAATTCCAGCAATACGAGCCAATCCCGGGCTGGAAGGTATCCACTCAGAAACATGATGACAAATCAGTATCCGTGACGTGGGAAGCAACTGGCGGCGGCATTCAGGAAGGACAGTTCCAGCAGTTTACCTTTGTTGCCAAAAACCCTGGAAAAGCCGAGGAAGCCGCCTGGGACGCCTACCAATACTACAAAGACGGCAGCATAGTTGAGTGGACAGGTGACGAGGATGCGGATACACCTCATTCCATTACAAACATTACCGCTGCAAAGCAAGTGACAGATGAGCACGGCGCAACGAAAACGGAAGACGATTCCGACAACTCAGGCTCTTCTGCTCTAGACATCACAGCGATTGTGCTATCTGCGGCTGCCATAATTTTATCTGTAGCGGCTCTTGTAAAGAAAAAGCGTGCATAATAAAAAAAGCGATCCAGATGTCATGTCTGGGTCGCTTTTTTATTTAACCGCGTCCTGCCTGGAAAGAAGGATATTTCGTCATTCCGCCGTCCGCAAACAATGTGATGCCTGTAACGTAGCTGGATTCCTTCGAAGCAAGCCATGCTGCCACTGCGGCAATTTCCTCCGGTTCACCGATATAGCCCATCGGAATCATGCTTTCTACATCTGCTTTCTGTTTAGGGTCAGCAAATTTTTCAGCATTGATTGGCGTATTGATCGCACCTGGCCCGATATTGTTCACGCGAATGCCCTTCGGCGCGTATTCCAAAGCCAATGTTTCTGACATCAGCTTAATTCCGCCTTTACTTGCCGCGTAGTGGACAAATAGCGGCCATGGAATTCTTTCATGCACGCTGGACATGTTGATGACATTTCCCTTGATATCATTTTCTACGAAATATTTAATCGCTTCACGGCTTCCTAAAAAGGCACCCGTTAAGTTCGTGCTGATGACTTTATCCCAATCCTTGAGCGGCATTTCGTGAGATGGCACAGGATTCTCAAGTCCGGCATTATTAATCATGATATCGAGTGTGCCGAATTCTTTAATGGCAGTTTGCACGATATTTTGTACATCTTCCTCTTTCGTGACATCACCTTGGACGACAACGGCTTCACCGCCCGCCTTAATGACCTCTTCTTTTACCTCGTTCGGATCCTGTTTATTACTATAATAGTTGATGACCACTTTTGCCTGCTCCTTTCCGAAGCGAATGGCCATGGCTTTCCCGAGACCTGATGCAGCTCCTGTAATAGCGACGACTTTTCCTTTTAAATCCGGATACATATACATCCTCCTCAATTGTTATGAATTTGTTTTGGCAATCCCTAAAAATACAGCGGCAGCAATAATTAAGATGATCCCGATCGCGATAGCAATCAGCTGGCGTTTCGTTTTCTTTTCACGCAGGATGAATATGCCGCCGAGCGTAGAAATGACAATTCCCATTTGTGACAGGGAAAAGCTTGTTGCAACGCCAACTTTCGGCTGAGAAATAAACAAAAACATATTTCCGCCTGCCCAGATTAAGCCTGGGAGAATATTTCGGATCGCATACTTGTTAAAGGGTTTGTGCCTATAGGTTAAAACCAACCCTCCAACCACCATGCCAATCGCCTGCGGCAGCAGTGCCGACCAGCCGGACACATTGAACAACCTAGCCACGACGACATAAACCAAATAACCAAGAGTCGAGACAAGGAGAATCAAAATGCCCTTTTTCAAGTTGCTTGGCTCGCCTTCTTTTTTATCCTTCTTATCTTCCAAAGATGTGAGAATGATTCCCACAATGATAAAGATCAGAGCGAGAATGCCAAGCGTAATTGCAATCGGTGTTGACCATTCGCGGAACACGATCACACCGAACAGCGAGGTGGAAACGAGCTGCATTCCTGTGGAAATCGGCATTGTTTTAGATACACCCATCAATTCAATGCTTTTCAGCTGGTTGGCTTGCCCAAGTGACCAAAATAAGCCGGATACGATTCCAACAATAAAAATGCGCAGTGACAGAACGGGCTGAACAAAAAAGTAAATCACGATCGAAACAATGAGCGCCCCGATCGTCGTTCCCAGGGTCTGGCTGTACGGCCCGCCGCCTAATTTCACATTGAAGAGAACAATGCTCCCCCAAAACAAAGCCGGGAGAAGAGCCAATAATAAATCCATTGTTGGGGAACCTTCTTTCAAAATGTATTTGCTGTTATTTTGGCTGGAATTGTTGTGATTATTCGCCGGAACACAAAAAGAGCTGCCGGAAGATCCGGCAGCTCTCAGGAGCTTGCATTCTTTTACAAACCAATGGACATATATTTTGTTTCAAGGTACGGCTCAATGCCTTCTGAACCGCCTTCACGGCCGATGCCGCTTTCTTTCATCCCGCCAAATGGCGCTTGAACCGCTGACGGTCCGCCGTCATTCCAGCCGATAATGCCATACTCAAGATTCTCGGAAATATAGATGCCGCGGCGGTAGTTTTCTGTGAAGAAGTAAGCAGCCAAACCGTACGGTGTATCGTTGGCAAGCTGAATCGCTTCATCAATATCAGAAAACGTGACGATCGGCGCAACCGGGCCGAATGTTTCCTCGTGCATGATATTCATGGACGTATCAACATCGGTGAGCACTGTCGGATTCACAAAGTAGCACCCTTTGTCATCGTTTCGGTCATATGTGCCCCCAGCAATCACTTTCGCGCCTTTTTCAACCGCATCATCAATTTGGCTGACGATTTTTTCGAAGCCTCTTTTGTTGATGATCGGGCCGACATTGACGCCTTCTTCAAGTCCATTTCCGACTTTCAGCTTAGACACTTGCTCGCTCAGTTTCGCAGCAAATTCATCTTTGATGGATTCATGAACGATCAGGCGGTTGGCACATACGCAGGTTTGACCCGCGTTGCGGTATTTAGACACCATCGCTTGTTCAACGGCAAGATCAATATTTGCATCCTCATCCACGATCAGCGGTGCATGTCCGCCGAGCTCCATGGAGATGTGTTTCACGGTGTCCGCGCTGTTTTTCATGAGGATTTTTCCTACTGGTGTTGATCCTGTGAACGTGATTTTGCGGATTTTCGGACTGCTTGTGAACACATTTCCGATTTCTTCTCCATCACCGATGACAACCTGAAGAACATCCTTCGGAATGCCCGCTTCATATGCGAGGCGCGCAAGCTCATAGGCAGACAGCGGTGTGTCCGGTGCCGGCTTGATAATAAATGTACAGCCGGCAGCAAGAGCAGGCGCCGCTTTCCGCGTTATCATCGCATTCGGGAAATTCCAAGGCGTGATGGCAGCAACAGGGCCGACCGGCTGGCGTGTGACAACAATTCGTTTACCGGTTGTCGGAGCAGGCACCGTTCTTCCGTACACGCGCTTCGCTTCCTCTGCGAACCATTCGATATAGCCTGCGCCGTAAAGCACTTCGCCGACTGCTTCCTGGTACGGTTTTCCGTTTTCCTTTGTAATTAAATCTGCAAGTTCTTCTTTATGTTCTACAATCAGCTCATACCATTTTTTCAAAAGAGACGCTCTTTCGTTCGCTGATGTTTTAGACCACGTTTTAAACGCTTGATGTGAACGTTCAATGGCTTCTTCTACTTCTTTGGCTGATTGCTGAGGAATCGTTTTGATCTCCTCGCCCGTAGCCGGGTTGTAGACCGTTAATTGATCTGGCATATTGAACATTCCTTTCTTGTCGTGATTACTTAAAATGATAGCAGACCCAGCCGTTTTCTTTCCAATAATTAAGCTTGCAGGCCCGCCTCTAAGATGCTGAGCCCTTCATTCAAAAGCTCATCTGAAATAACCAGCGGTGTCAGAAAGCGGATGATATTGCCGTTGATCCCGGCTGTCAGCAGCAGTAATCCGTTTTGATTCGCGTACGCTGCGATGGCTGCCGCTCTCGCTTTATCAGGCTCACGCGTGTCTGGATCCTTGACGATTTCGATTGCCGCCATTGCCCCGAGTCTGCGGATGTCACCGATGAACGGGTATTCTGTTTTCCATTCAAACGCTTTTTCTTCAATAATCTTGCCGATTTCCTCAGAACGTTTATTCAGGCCTTCTTCTTCAATAATGCCCAAAACAGCCAACGCCGCCGCGCACCCAAGCGGACTTCCCGCATACGTGCCGCCCAGCTCTCCGGGCGCCGCTGCATCAAGCATTTCCGCGCGGCCGATCACACCGCTTAATGGCAGGCCTGCCGCAAGCGATTTAGAAACCGTAATCAGATCAGGCACTACATCAAAGTGCTCAATCGCGAAATAAGTGCCTGTTCTGGCAAAGCCTGTTTGAATTTCATCTGCGACAAACACAATGCCATGTTCTTTGCAGAATCTGGCGACATGCTGTACAAACCGCTTCGAAGGAATGATAAACCCGCCTTCTCCCTGCACTGGCTCCATCACAACACACGCTACCGTTTCAGGCGCGACTGTAGCGATAAAGAAATCATTGAACGCTTGGATGACCATGTCGTCATAGCTTTCATCACTCATGCCCGCCGGCTTTTGATAATAATAAGGGAACGGCGCTTGATAAACCTCTGACGCAAAAGGCCCGAAGCCGAATTTATAAGGTTTTACCTTGCTCGTCATGCTCATCGTCATATTCGTGCGCCCGTGAAATCCGCGCGTAAACGAGACAACCCCTTGGCGCTTCGTATACTTTCTGGCGATTTTCACAGCGTTTTCGACCGCTTCCGCCCCTGAGTTCAGGAAGATCGCTTTTTTCTCGTGGCTGCCTGGAGCAATGCCGCACAGTTTTTCGGCTAATTCAATATAAGACGGGTACATCATGACATTGAAGCCCGGGTGAATCAACTCCTCTGCCTGCCGCTTCACTGCTTCTACCACCTTCGGATGCGAGTGTCCGACGTTTAACGTTCCAATGGCGCCTGCAAAATCAATAAATCTCCGGCCGTCCAGATCGTACAGCTCAGCCCCTTCTCCTTTAACCGCCAGACTGCGGTTGCCGTTGCTCACACCTTTTGACACAAATTGATCCCGTTTTTGCTGCCACTGGGCAGTTGTGACGCTTGCTGTTGTTTGACTCATGTAAATGTCCCCCTGTCGTTATTTTCTTATCATTCTGATTTCTTTTTGGTATGATGAAAAGTACCAATTATAACTTTTTGATGGTATCAGAAGGAGAAGCTGCATATGGACATCACAATCACACTCGACCACTCAGAACAAGCCGATTACATCTATCAGCAAATTTATCAAAAGCTGAAAAAAGAAATTCTCAGCCGCAATTTGCTGCCCCACTCGAAGGTTCCTTCCAAGCGGGAGCTGGCTGAAAAGCTGAAGGTCAGTGTAAACTCAGTGAATTCAGCCTATCAGCAGCTATTGGCCGAGGGATATTTGTACGCCATTGAGCGAAAGGGGTTTTTCGTGGAGAAGCTGGACATGTTTTCTGCCGAGGAGCACCCCCCGTTTACACTGCCGGATGACCTGAAAGAGGCCCACATGGATCAGAGCGATTGGATTTCGTTTTCACACATGAGTGCCGATACAGACCATTTTCCGATCAAAAGCTGGTTTCGCTGCGAGCAAAAAGCGGCCTCTCGCTCATACCGTACGCTCGGTGATATGTCGCATCCGCAAGGGATATATGAAGTGAGAGCGGCCATCAGCAGGCTCATTTCCCTGACGCGGGGCGTAAAATGCCGGCCGGAACAAATCGTCATAGGGGCAGGCACACAGGTGCTCATGCAGCTATTGGCTGAGCTTTTGCCTAAAGAAGCAGTGTATGCGATGGAGGAGCCCGGTTACAGGCGTATGTACCAGCTATTAAAACACGCCGGAAAAGAGGTGAAGACGATCATGCTGGATGAAAAAGGCATGTCAATTGCTGAAATCAGCAAGCAGCAGCTTGATGTGCTGGTGACGACCCCGTCGCATCAATTTCCGACCGGAACAATTATGCCTGTATCCAGAAGAATTCAGCTGCTGAACTGGGCAGCCGAGGAGCCGCGCCGATATATCATTGAGGACGATTATGATAGTGAATTCACATATGATGTAGACAGTATTCCGGCGCTGCAAAGCCTCGACCGTTTTCAAAATGTCATCTATATGGGAACCTTTTCAAAGTCCCTTCTCCCCGGCTTGCGGATCAGCTATATGGTGCTGCCGCCTGAGCTACTGCGTACATACAAACAGCGGGGCTATGATTTGCAGACATGCTCGTCTCTTACACAGCTCACCCTGCAGGAATTTATCGAGTCCGGAGAATACCAGAAGCATATAAAAAAAATGAAGCAGCATTATAAAGAAAAGAGAGAACGCCTGATCACCGCTTTAGAAACAAAGTTCAGCGGAGAGGTTACCGTAAAAGGGGCAAATGCGGGACTGCATTTTGTAACCGAATTTGCAACCAGCCGTACCGAACAAGACATCCTGGCAGACGCTGCCGGCCAGCAGCTTGAAATCTTTGGAATGAGCCGATTTGACTTGGAGGAAAACAAGCTGCATTCGGGCAGGCCCGCTCTCATCATCGGCTTTGCACGGCTGAAGGAAGAAGACATTCAGGAGGGTGTCCAGAGGCTTTTCAAAGCGGTTTACGGCCATAAAAAAATCCCCGGTAAAGGGGATTGATTCACCAGCGGTCCTGGTCCACATTCAGCACAGCTTCAAGCAGGCCCGGAAATGCCTTTTCAAGGTCTTCAGCCCGAAGCGAATAATATCGGCGCTTTCCTTCTATGCGAACTTGAGCGATGCCTGATTCTCTTAACACTTTAAAATGATGCGACAAGGTCGATTTGGCAACCTGTACATCCGCACATGTGCTGCACGTTTTTTCTTTCGCTTCAGCCAATTGCTTGACGAGCTCTAAACGAAGCGGATCACTCAGTGCGTGAAGGACCTTTGTCAGCTGCAACGTTTCTGTTTCTGGATGGTTTGGAATGTTCATGACACAAATGTATCACACAACTATTAGAATGACAATTTTACTATTTAAGGGTTTTTTCTTTACCTCATTTTGATTACATGTTACAGTTAGTTCGATTAAATTCGAACAATAAATTCAGCATAACGATGGAGGAGATTGAGATGATCGTATTACAGGCTTATATCAAAGTAAAACCAGAAAAACGCGAGGAATTTTTGAACGAGGCGCAATCGCTTGTTCAGCATTCAAGAGCTGAGGAAGGCAACGCGCAATACGACCTGTTTGAAAAAGTAGGAGAAGAAAATACATTTGTGATGCTTGAACAATGGAAAGATGAAGCAGCGATGAAATTCCACAATGAAACTGCGCATTTCCAAGGATTTGTCGCAAAAGGAAAAGAACTGCTGAGCGCTCCTCTTGATGTTGTCCGCACAGAGCTTAGCGAATAAGGAAAGGGTGTCCCATATGAATGAAGTCATCAAATCATTAACAGACCACCGCTCGATTCGCAGCTATACAGACGAGCCTGTAGCCCAGGAACAATTGGACCAAATCATTCAAGCAGTGCAATCAGCGCCATCTTCTATCAACGGGCAGCAAGTGACTGTGATCACAGTGCAGGATAAAGAGCGCAAAAAGAAAATCTCCGAGCTTGCAGGCGGGCAGCCTTGGATTGACCAGGCTCCTGTTTTCCTGCTGTTCTGCGCAGACTTCAACCGGGCCAAAATCGCGCTTGAGGATCTGAATGATTTCAAAATGGAAATCACAAATGGCTTAGAATCTGTCCTTGTCGGCGCAGTAGACGCTGGCATCGCCCTCGGCACAGCCACTGCAGCGGCTGAGTCACTCGGACTTGGCACAGTTCCGATCGGCGCGGTTCGCGGAAACCCTCAAGAGCTGATCGAACTTCTTGAGCTTCCGAAATACGTGTTTCCTTTATCCGGCCTTGTTATTGGCCATCCTGCCGACCGTTCAGCGAAAAAACCGCGCCTTCCGCAGGAAGCAGTCAATCATCAGGAAACATATTTGAATCAAGATGAGCTGACGTCTCACATTCAGGCATATGATGAGCAGATGTCTGAATACATGAATAAACGGACAAACGGAAAAGAAACGAGAAACTGGTCACAGAGCATCGCTTCCTACTATGAGCGCCTGTACTATCCGCATATCCGTGAAATGCTTGAGAAACAAGGATTTAAAGTTGAAAAATAAGTATCACCCGGCCTGTCGGATTTTCCGGCAGGCCTTTCAATTGTCCGGTTAAAATCCATTGACTTCTATTTAGTTTATTTGGTAAAATTTTTTCATTGTTACTCATTGGTTTTCTGTGAACCAATGGGTTTTCTAATGTTCAAGAAAGAAGGAAGCCATGAGATGCTTGATAAAAAAACAGATATCTTGCTAGCTGCGCGAAAGCTTTTTTCGGAAAAGGATTTTACGTCTGTTTCCATGCAGGCGATCGCAGAAGAATGCAAGATGTCAAAAGCTTCGATATATAAGCTGTTTCAATCTAAGGAAGATCTGCTTTTGGAGCTGCTGTCATTTAACCAGAAACAAATGGTGGCCGCGGCCTCAAGACTGCAGGAAAATACTTCACTGACACCGGAGGAGCGTTTGACGCAAAAGGTCAAAATGGAGCTGGAAGGCTTCAGGCGGAATCAGCAGTTTTTCAATATGCTGACCTACGGAAATCCCAAGCTGCATAATGACCGGGTCAAACAGCATATTTATCAGACCAGATCAACGATTATCTGCTGGCACCGCGATTCGCTGATCCAGGCGTATGGAGAAGCCATTCTCCCGTTTGTGTGGGATTTGGTGATCATTCTTCACGGCATGATGCGTGAGTTTTTAATGCTGATCAAAATAGAGGAAAAACCGCTTGAGCTTGACCCGATCGCGGAGTTTATCATCAGCACCCTCAATCAGATTGTCAAAAACAAGGAAACCCGGCAGTCTCTTCTTCCGCATGAAGCCATCGAGCTTTATATTCATTCAGCATCCTCCTGCAAGCCAAAGGATAAATCAGCCCTATTGTCGGAAAGCCTGAAGGAATTACATAAAAGCATTTCTTCCCTGCCAGCCGCGGACTATGACGTAGATGAACTGGCATCCGCAGCCGCCATGCTGGAGGAAGAAGCGAAGAAGGAAGAACCCCGCACTTTTTTACTCAAATCACTGATTGGCTATCTGGAACAAACCGGTGTTTTAACACAGCCCGTTTCGATGTTAAAAACACTGTTAATTACTTAGAGAAAAGAAGGGATATGTATTGGACACAAGTATTGAACAAAAACCTTTTAACCGTTCTGTCATTGTCGGCATTTTGTTAGCAGGGGCGTTTGTCGCGATTTTGAATCAGACGCTGTTAATTACCGCACTTCCCCATATCATGAGGGATTTCAATGTCGATGCCAACCAAGCGCAATGGCTGACCACTTCGTTTATGTTAACCAATGGGATTTTAATTCCGATTACCGCCTTTTTAATTGAGAAATTCACGAGCCGGGCGCTGCTCATTACAGCGATGAGTATTTTCACTGCCGGAACAGTCGTCGGAGCGTTCGCGCCGAACTTCCCGGTTCTGCTGGCAGCCCGCATTATTCAAGCGGCCGGAGCCGGGATTATGATGCCGCTCATGCAAACCGTATTCCTGACGATCTTTCCGATTGAAAAGCGCGGCCAGGCCATGGGTATGGTCGGATTGGTCATCTCGTTCGCGCCTGCGATCGGACCGACTCTTTCCGGATGGGCAGTCGAAGCTTTCTCTTGGAGATCACTGTTTTATATCATTCTTCCGTTTGCTGTGATTGATTTAATTCTTGCCAGCATTCTGATGAAGAACGTGACGACTTTAAGAAAAACAAAGATTGATATTTTATCAGTCATCCTTTCAACTTTTGGATTCGGCGGCCTTCTGTACGGCTTCTCAAGCGTCGGCTCTTACGGCTGGACCAGTTCAACCGTCTTGATATCATTGCTGGTGGGTATCATCGCACTGCTCTTGTTTATTACAAGACAAATGAAGCTTGAAAAACCGATGCTCGAATTCCGTGTCTTTACGTTTGGCGTGTTCAGCTTAACAACACTGCTTGGAACGCTTGTCTTTGCATTATTAATCGGTACGGAAACCATCCTGCCGCTTTATACACAAAACGTCAGAGACGTCACAGCTTTTGATACAGGGCTTATGCTTCTTCCGGGAGCCGTCGTGATGGGCTTCATGTCACCGATTATCGGCAGAATCTTTGACCGTGTCGGCGGAAGAGGGCTGGCGATTGCCGGTTTCTGCATCATCTTCCTGACATCGCTGCCATTTATGCAGCTGACCGAACATACATCACTAGCTTGGATTGTAGTGTTGTATACCGTTCGTCTCTTAGGCACCGCCATGATCATGATGCCGGTGACGACAGCCGGAATCAATGCGCTGCCGCGCCATCTGATTCCGCACGGAACAGCGATGAACAACACGATTCGCCAAGTCGGCGGCTCGATCGGAACCGCACTATTGGTATCCGTGATGAGCAACCAGGCGGCTCACGCAGGCACGACAAATGTGAAGCACGCCGCCCTGCACGGCATGAACGCCGCTTTTATCGTGGCAGCCTGCATTGCACTTGCCGGCTTCCTTCTCTCATTCACATTAAAGAAACCTCAGCGGCCTGCCGAACAGCAGCCGGCACGCTGATCCATAAAAAAGAGCCCCGCTATTAAGCGGAGGCTCTTTTTGGTTTTACTTCTCTAAACCGTCTTTTACTTCTTTAATCATTTGCGTCATCGACTCAAGTCCGCCTCCTGATAAGTACCAAGTAGCAGAATCAAGGTAAACGACATGATCATTTTTCACTGCGTTTACGTTTTTGACATAATCATTTTCAACAACTTGTTTTGTAGATGATGTTTCTCCGATTGCTGTACCGCGGTCAATAACAAACAAGTAATCAGGGTTTGTTTTTGAGATGTACTCATAAGAAACACTTTGTCCGTGAGTAGATGCTTTGATGTTTTTATCAGCCGGAGTCACGCCGAATACGTCGTGGATCAGGCCGTATCTTGATTTAGAACCAAAGGCGCTGATTTTGCCGTCGTTCGCCATAATCACAAGACCGTTTTTGTTCAGCTTTTCAGCTTTTTTCTTAAGATCTTCAATTGAGTTATCAATTGTTGCAAGTTCGTCTTTTACTTCATCTTCTTTATCAAAGATTTTTCCGATTGTTTGTGCATCTGATTTAAATGATTCCATGTATTTCGCTGTGTCTACGCCAAGGTAAATCGTCGGCGCAATTCCAGAGAATTCTTTGTAAGACTCAGATTGTCTGCCTGAGATAATGATCAAGTCAGGGTCTAACTCCGCTACTTTTTCAAAGTCTGGCTCTTTTAAGCTTCCGACATCAGCATATTTGTCATCTTTGAATTTGGACAGATATTTAGGAAGGGCTTGTTTCGGCAGGCCCGCTACTTTATCATCAAGACCAAGTTTATCTAACGTATCTAAGCTGCCAAAATCAAATACAACGACTTTTTTGGGATTCTTTGGCACTTTTGTGCCGTTTTTATCTAATTGGTGTTTCACTGTGATTTGTTCATCTTTAGAATCAGAACCTTTGCTGCTGCTTGTACTTTGGTTTCCGCATGCAGAAATGACAACAGCCGTCACCAAAGCGATGAATAATAATGCAAACTTTTTCATGCTTTTCACCTCTTCTATATTTTAAGAAAAATAAACACCTATTCTTTGATTATCAATCGTCTGAATCGGGATTGTCATATCATAGATTTCCTCAAGCACAGAGGTTTCTATAATCTCCTCAGGCGGGCCCTCTTTTACGATTCGGCCGTTTTTCAAAGCCACGATATGATCGGAGTAGACGGATGCGAAATTGATATCATGAATGACGATCACGATTGTTTTTCCAAGCTCCTCTACCAGCCGTTTCAGCAGTTTCATAATTTCAACTGAATGTTTCATATCCAGGTTGTTCAGCGGCTCATCCAGAAAGATATAATCGGTGTCCTGGGCAATGACCATGGCGATAAATGCCCTCTGGCACTGTCCGCCACTCAGCTGATCCAGATATTTGTCCTGAATGTCTTCCAGCTTCATATAGCCGATCGCCTGGTTGATATGAACCCAGTCTTCCTCTGTCAGCCGGCCCTGTGAGTACGGAAATCTGCCGAAACTGACGAGGTCTTTGATGGTGAGCCTGATATTGATTTGATTCGCCTGCTTCAAAATGCTCATTTTTTTGGCAAGCTCTTTGCTGTCGCAGGAGCCAATCTCTTGCCCGTCTATAAAAATCTCGCCGGAATCCTTTTTGATCAGGCGGCTCATAATAGACAGCAGCGTGCTTTTGCCGGCGCCGTTAGGACCGATAAACGAGGTAATCTTGCCTTTTTGTATGGTGACTGACGTCTCTTCAAGGACAACTTTCCCGCCGTATTGTTTGCTTACATTTTTGACCTCTACCATGATTTATTCTCCTTTAACAGCAAGTAGATAAAATAAATCCCGCCGGCAAAATTAATAATGACGCTCAGCGTCGTTGAGAAGGTAAACACTCTCTCAACCACAAACTGCCCTCCGACAAGCGCAATGATACTGATGAAGACGGAGCCTGCGATTAAGTATGAATGCTTATATGTCTTCAGGAATTCTCTCGCCAGGTTGACGACTAGAAGGCCTAAGAACATAATCGGCCCGACTAGCGCGGTTGAAACAGAAACAAGGATCGCAACCACGACCAGCATCTGCTTCACCACTTTGTCGTAGTCAATGCCCAAATTCACGGCGTGCTCTCGCCCGAGCGACAGCACGTCAAAAAACTTTGTAAAACGCCAGACATAAATGCCTGTCAGCAGGAAAATGATGAACGCGAGCCATAACAAATCCGTATTGACGTTGTTAAAGCTGGCAAACATCTTGTCCTGCACCACTTGGAACTCATTCGGATCAATCAGCATCTGCATAAAGGAAGACAGGCTGCTGAACAGCGTGCCAAACACGATTCCGACGAGCAGAAGGAAAAAGATATTTCTCCCCTCTCCCTTGAACATGATCTGATACAGAACAAGGGAAAACAGAATCATCAGCAGAACAGAGATGATAAAGTTGATGTTTTTATTCATGATGACAATATTTGCAGACCCGAACAAAAAGATAATGCCGGTCTGAATCAGCATGTAGAGAGAATCAAGGCCCAAGATGCTCGGCGTCAGGATGCGGTTGTTCGTAATCGTTTGAAAGATCATGGTCGAAAACGCAATCGCTCCCCCTGTCAGCACAATGGCAGCGACCTTTTTGATTCGTCTCGGCAGGGTGTAATCCCAATTGCCTAAGTCGTAAAACAGAAACAAGCCAATACATATCAAGGCTAAACCAACGAGCAACGCAATTTTCATCTGGTTACGCATACGCTTTTCTCCTTAACAGCATAAACAGGAAAATGCCGCTGCCGATGATTCCGACCATCAGGCCAATCGAGATTTCATAAGGGAAGATAATGACTCTGCCCAAAATATCGCAAAACAGCACAAAAACCGCTCCCAACAGCGCAGTATGCGGAAGGCTGCTCTTCAGATTGTCTCCTCTGTAAATCGATACAATATTCGGGATGATTAGACCGAGAAACGGCAGCATACCGACAGTCAAAATGACAAGAGACGTGATCAGGGACACGATAATGAGCCCGATGTTCACTACCCGCTTGTACTTCAGGCCGAGGTTGACAGAAAAGCTTTCTCCCATACCGGCCAATGTGAATTTATCCGCATATACATAGGCAATGATGACGAGCGGAATACTCAGATAAAGAAGCTCGTATCTTCCTTGCACGACTAAAGAGAAGTCTCCCTGAAGCCATGATGACACATTCTGGATCAAGTCATATTTATATGCGATAAATGTCGCGATTGAACTGACGATATTCCCGAGCATTAAACCGACGAGCGGAATAAAGATGGTGTCGTTAAACTTGATTCTTTCAAGGATTTTCATAAACAGAAAATTTCCTGCCAGAGCAAAGACAAACGCAACCAGCATTTTGATTAAAGGGCTGGCGGATGTAAACAGCAGCAAGGAAATTAAAATGCCGAGCCGGGCCCAATCCATCGTGCCCGCCGTTGTCGGTGACACAAATTTGTTTCTGCTGATCTGCTGCATAATCAAACCGCAGATGCTCATGCTTAAGCCCGCTATGATAATGCTGATCAATCGCGGCAAACGGCTTGCAAACAGCGTTGATGCCTCTTGTTTGCTCAAATCAAAGAGATCAAGCGGCGTCAGATCTTCTACGCCGATAAATACAGATGTGACTGCTAATATGATAAGTAGAATGAATAAGTAACGTAGCTTCATGCTGCCTCCTTACATCCTTACAGCAAAAAGAACGTATCTCCTACTCCGCAAGGACTCAAAACAATATGGCCATATAGTAATTGATTATCATTATCATTTACATATTACCATTTTTCTAGAGTTAGTCAATATTCTTTAAAAATATTAACCTAGTCATTTATCAATTTTACTAATAATTCTAACCATTTTCCATCCCAAATCGTAGATTGCTTACCATATTTATCATTATGGCGCATTTATACGGTTAGCATACCTGACAATATTCCTCGTGGAAAATACAAATGTTCGTTCCAGAAAGAAATTCCCCCTTGATTTACAGAACTGAAAGAGAGATAATAAATACTAAATTTGTGTGAAAATTTTAAACATTAGGAGATGTAAACATGAAGGTCGTTAAATTCGGAGGCAGCTCACTCGCTTCAGGCGCCCAGCTTGAAAAAGTGTTTCACATCGTAACCTCAGACCCGGCACGGAAAGCTGTAGTCGTTTCGGCTCCCGGAAAACGCTACGCTGAGGATACGAAAGTGACTGATCTCTTAATCGCATGTGCAGAACAATATTTGGCAGCAGGGAGTGCCCCTGAACTGGCGGAAGCTGTAGTGGAACGGTATGCCCTCATCGCAAATGAGCTTCAGCTGGAGTATGGCATTATCGACAAAATCCGGGATGATCTGTTTACGCTTTTAGAAGGAGAGAAAAGCAATCCCGAGCAGTATCTTGACGCAGTCAAAGCCAGCGGTGAGGATAACAACGCCAAACTGATCGCCGCTTATTTCCGCCATAAAGGCGTCAGAGCGGAATATGTGAACCCGAAGGATGCCGGCCTTTTTGTGACAGATGAACCCGGCAACGCGCAAGTTCTCCCTGAATCCTATCAAAACCTTTATCGCCTTCGGGAACGCGACGGCCTCATCATTTTTCCCGGCTTTTTCGGATTCAGCAAGGAAGGCGATGTGATCACATTCTCACGGAGCGGCTCTGATATTACCGGATCCATTCTTGCTAACGGACTTCATGCTGATTTGTACGAAAACTTTACAGACGTGGATGCTGTGTACTCTGTCAATCCATCCTTCGTTGAGCATCCAAAGGAAATCAGCGAGCTGACATACAGAGAGATGCGGGAGCTGTCCTACGCGGGCTTTTCAGTGTTTCATGATGAAGCGCTCATCCCGGCATTCAGAGCGGGGATTCCCGTCCAAATCAAAAATACGAACAACCCGTCAGCACAAGGCACTCGCGTCGTCAGCAAACGGGATAACACAAACGGGCCTGTCGTCGGCATTGCCAGTGATACCGGCTTTTGCAGCATTTATATCAGCAAGTATTTAATGAACAGAGAAATCGGATTTGGCCGCAGAGCCCTTCAAATTCTGGAGGAGCACGGTTTGACATATGAGCATGTTCCATCGGGGATCGATGACATGACCATCATCTTGCGGCAGGGGCAAATGGATGCAGCCACTGAGCGCAGCGTCATCAAACGGATCAAAGAGGATCTGCACGCCGACGAGGTGATTGTCGAGCACCACCTTGCACTGATCATGGTTGTTGGAGAAGCGATGCGCCACAATGTCGGCACAACGGCAAGAGCAGCCAAAGCTTTATCAGAGGCGAAGGTGAATATCGAAATGATTAACCAAGGGTCTTCTGAAGTGAGCATGATGTTCGGGGTGAAGGAAGCCGAAGAAAGAAAAGCCGTTCAAGCGTTGTACCAAGAATTTTTCGCGGCCGTGCTGATCTCTTAGTCATACATAAAATAGCGGGCGGCAGCGCCCGCTATTTTTTATAGCCGAATTGTTCATTTTTTTTCTTGTCCACTATTATCCCTGACAAGCTGATGCCTTCTGCATATCTTATAGTATCCTTCATAGGGAGGTGAAACCTTATGTCAGGATACTCTAACGGCGGCGGTTACGGCATCAATTCTTTCGCTTTAATCGTTGTATTGTTTATTCTTTTAATTATCGTAGGGGCTGCGTTTTTTGGAAGCTACTAAGCTGCTGACTGTCTCTGCGGGCACCGCAAGACTATGTCTTGCGGTGTTTTTTGAAAAGGAAAACCCCTTCTCAATGAGAAGGGGCTGGTTCTTACGTCATTCCTCTTTCCGTCACATGAAAGTCGAGTGCTTCCGCGTTAGCAGAAACGCCAGCTGCTGTAAAAATCGCAGCTGCGGCCAAACAAATAACAAACAACTTAGATTTCAATTTCATACAAACCTTCACTCCTTTGTATTTGTTTTCTTGCCTCTTCAACTTGTAGAAAGTAGGAAGCAGACAGCTTAAACCATTTTTGTTCATAGTAGTATTTTGCTACTTCTAGGGCTAAATCCTCTATATCAGCGTACATATTTTTATTTTTTAAGTATTGGAAACATCGTTCGATTCCTTCGACATTGGGCTGATCCTGATATAGGAATTTCAAAAACTCGAATTTTACGGCGTAGTCTGCATCGTCTGTTTCTTTAGCATATTCATAGCCCCGCTTGTGATATTCCGAAGCTTTCTCATGTTTTCCCCGCTTATAATAAATCAGGGTGATTAAAAAATAGGCCTGCGGCAGCGAATTGATGATCCTGCTGCTTTCAAACGTGGAAACCGCTTTTTCGAAGTAGTCAATGGCAGGGTCGAGAAGTTCTTGATTGTAATAACATAATCCGAGATTGTAATACGCTCTTCCGACAAGCTGGGCTTTTTGTTCTGCTTCGGCCATTTCGAGCGCCAATTTGAAATGGCGGGCGGCTTGTTCGAAATTCCTTTCATCCATCAGATTGACCCCGAACACGAAATGACATTGAATGATTCTCACATTATAGGTTTCCTGCTCCACGTATATTTCATAGGCGTTTTTTATATTGATCAGCGAAAAGTACGTTTGCTTCATATAATAATAGGCTTCCGCGATTTTAAAATAGAATTCAGCCCGTTCAATATGGTCTGCGACAAAGGAAAGTTTTTTCTCCGCCTGTTTATAATATGTAATGGCAGAAATAAATTCCCGCTTATCAAACTCATACATCCCGCGGAAAAAATTCACATAATAGTCGAGCAGCCCTTTGAGATCTGCCTGGTTGCTGTCGATGTTTCTTGATAATTCAGACAGGCTTGGCTGGTCCTCGATATTTAATTTCTCTAACGGCTCGAGATAATCAAGCATTAGCTGGTGGCGGAATTCCATTAGTGAATAATAAAGCAGCAAGTTGGAATCGTGCTGCATGTGTTTCAGTTCCTGCTGGATTTCAGCTTTTAGCACTTCGGCATCCGGCACACTGAAGGTCCGGATATATTTGTACCACTCGTTAATTTTTTGACCGACCGCTGAAGAAGGAATTACCCCGCTCTTCATTCCTTCACCCTCTCCCATCAAAAACTGTTTATGTCATATTTTATCATGTTTGCAGTCCGTCCCGACCCGAAAAACACGCAATCTTTATTTCGGGAGCACGCAATAAACCGAAGCGATGTGCAAAAAGGCGGCTGCATTTGACGATGCCGCCGCCCTATATGTTATGGCTGTTTTGCTGTTAAAGGAAGGCGGATGATGAATGTTGTGCCTTTTCCTTCTTCACTCTTGATTTCTACTGTCCCCTGATGCATTTCAACGAGCTGCTTGACGATGGAGAGGCCGAGTCCATATTCACCGTAGGCCGTGTTCGTTCTAGAAATATCAGCTTTGTAGAACCGCTCCCAAATATGCTCAATATCCTCTTTTGAAATTCCGATTCCCGTGTCTTCAATTTCGATAATCGTCTCTTTATAGCCCTCTATACCGCGCAGCCAAATGGTGCCGTTTTGCGTAAATTGGATGCTGTTCTTCGTAATGTTGACGAGAATTTGAATGAGACGGTCGTAATCGGCATGAACCATGACGTGATCCTCTACCTGGATGATCAGCTTGTTTTGTTTTTCTTCCGCCTGCTGCTGTAAGTGCTCTTTCACAATTTCAAACACCTCGATCAGCGGAACATCAAGCTTGTTCAAGGTGATTTGCTGAGATCTGATTTTTTCATAATCCAGATTTTCTTTTACGAGCCGCAGCATGCGCTTCGTTTCCTCACTAATGAGCGAGAAGCATTTATCCTTCTTATCCTCAGGAATCGTATGGCTGTTCAGCCCTTCAACCAAGCCGTTGATCGTTGTCAGCGGTGTTTTTAATTCGTGTGACACGTCAGCGATAAACTGCCTTCTCCGCTTCTCAAGGCGATCGATTTCATCCCTTGATTGCTTTAATTTTTTCGCCATGATATTAAAATCGGACGCAAGCACACCGATTTCGTCTCCGTAGCTGTTTTCCAAGTGGATATCATAATCGCCAGAAGCCACTTTATCCGTCGCTTCTCTCAGCTTTTGGATCCGTTTGACATGGAATTTCGATAGCAGCCAGCTGACGAGAATGGTAATGACGAGCGTGCTGATCACAGCGTAAAACATATAGAGGTTGACCTGATTGACCATCTGTTCAACACCGCTGATCGGAGAAATCAGCAGAACGGCGCCTTTAAATTCGTTCTGAACAAATATAGGCTGCGCGACAAGGGACACTTCATCATCAAAACGGCCATCTGCCCTGATCATGACAGTCTGCCCTTTTTTCAGCTTATTCCATTCTGATTTCTTCAGCTGTTCCCTCGGTTGGTGATGAAAGCCTTCAGGAAGGAAATAAGGCTGCTGCTCTTCATTAAAGATGATAAACTGCGTTTTTCTTGTGCTTAAAATGTCCTGATAAGGGTAGAGCCTGCGCATGTCAACCTGGCCCGCTTGGAATTCGTTTGCGATCTGCACCGCATATGACGTCAATTCCTCTACCTTGTTTTGATAGGCAAATTCCTTCACAAAGTGGGAAAACAGAGAAATGATAATGACAAACGCTAAAATCAATATGCTGATATGGCTAAGCAGCAGCTGATATAAATATTTAATCTTCATCAAATTTATACCCTACTCCCCACACCGTATATAGGAAAGGCTTGTCTTCACTTGCAAGCTTTTTCCGCAGCCGTTTAATATGAACGTCAACCGTTCGCTCATCTCCGTAGAATTGATAGCCCCATACCTGCTCTAGCAGCTGTTCTCTGGAGAACACCTGCCGCGGATTTTGGACAAGGTAATAGAGCAGATCAAATTCCTTCGGCGTGAGGTTTTCTACAGGCTGACCGTTTAAAAACACCTCTCTCGTCTTCTTATTAATGGTAAAGCATTCCGATTCGATCATATCTTCATCAATAACTGCCTTGCCTGTCGCCTGGTATCTTCTGATGACGGCTTTGATGCGGGCAACCAATGTCAGCGGACTGAACGGCTTCGTGACATAATCGTCCGCTCCCATCTCAAAACCGATGACCTGATCTGATTCCGTGTCTTTGGCTGTCAGCATGATAATCGGCACTGTGCTTGTCTCTCTGATTTTTCTGCAGATGGTCACACCGTCCATGGATGGAAGCATAATATCCAAAATGATCAGGTCCCAATTTTCTTCCGTAAAACGCTGGTATCCCTCAAGCCCGTCATGAACGAATTCTGCTTCAAAACCTTCCTTAAAAAAGAACATCTCCGTCATCGTACATACACTAACATTATCTTCTATCATTAATATTTTCATCGTTTCCTCCGGTTGTATTGATGCTTTTCTATATAATAGCACCATTTTATACAGAAGAATTTGTGTTTCACAATTGTTAGTTTTTATTTCATCAACTAGAAATAGATTATTCATATTTTTTTCATACCTTTGGACTACTATTAATTTATCAACAAGCGGGCCCGCCCCACAGGCGGTCTTCACAATAAAAATACCCACACGGAGGAACATAAATGAACTTTATCAAACGGGCCTTTTGGAATATGAAGGCTAAAAAGGGAAAAACATTATTGCAATTATTTGTGTTTACTGTCATATGTGTCTTTGTTCTGTCGGGCCTTACCATCCAGTCGGCAGCACAAAAATCAAGCGAACTGGCCAGACAGGAGCTTGGCGGAAGCGTGACGCTCCAGGTTGACCGCCAGAAGCAAATGGAAAAACAGCAAGACAGCGGAGAAAAACGCAGCTTTGAATCAACACCGATCAAAGTGTCTGATGCAAATAAGCTTGCAGCACTTGATCATGTGAAGAGCTACAACTACATTACTTCAGCTTCAGCTAACGCAGGAAACTTTGATGCCATTGAAAGCTCTAGTTCCAGTGATTCCAGTTCAAGCTCAAATACTAAAAACGGACAAGGCGGACCGCAAAGGATTCAGGCCGATCTTTCTATTGAAGGTGTCACCAGCACAGCGTTAGTTGATGAATTCTCTGACGGGGATTCAAAAATCACTGACGGACGCGCGATTACAAAATCAGATGTCGGCAAAAACGTAACAGTGATGAATGAAACATTAGCGGAAGAAAATGATGTAGGCGTCGGCGATTCGATCACGATTGAATCAGCAACGGATGAAGATAAAACGCTGAAGCTGAAGGTTGTCGGTATTTATAAAACTACGTCGTCAGGCGATGACCAAGCCCAGAATTTCTCTTTCTTAAATCCTTACAATAAACTTTACACACCTTACACAGCGACAGCAGCACTGAAAAGTGACGACTACAAAAATACGATTGACTCAGCTGTTTACTATATGGATGATGCCAAAAATATTGATGCTTTCGTAAAAGCAGCCAAGAAAACATCGATTGATTTTGATACATTCACATTGAATACAAACGATCAGCTTTATCAGCAAATGGTCGGCCCGATTGAAAATGTAGCTTCTTTTTCTAAAAACGTCGTGTATCTTGTGTCAGTGGCAGGCGCTGTCATTCTCGGTCTGATTGTCATGATGTCAATCAGAGAACGCAAATATGAGATGGGCGTATTAATGGCGATCGGCGAAAAACGCTGGAAATTGATCGGACAGTTCTTAACTGAAATTCTGATCGTGGCCATTATTGCAATTGGCATCGCTTCATTGACAGGAAATCTAGTCGCGAACCAGCTCGGAAATCAGCTGTTGTCCCAGCAGATCAGTTCGTCATCTGATTCAACGCAAACCGCTAGCGGGCAAAGCGGACAAATGCCTGGCGGCGGTGGCGGCATGGGCGGCGGAATGTTCGGCCACAACTCAGCAAACGTGGATGTCATTGATTCGCTGAACGTCGCGGTTTCTATAAACGACATGCTTGTTCTTGGGGGAATCGGCATCATCATCGCAATCATCGCAACATTGCTGCCGTCTATTTCAGTACTGCGGCTCCATCCAAAAACGATATTGACAAAACAGGAATAGAAAGAGGCGAAAATTTATGAGCTTATTAGAATTTCAACAAGTCGGGTACTGGTATAAAGACAAAAGCCAGCCATTGTTTCAGGATATCAACATCAGCTTTCAAAAAGGAAAGTTCTATACAATCGTCGGCACATCAGGGACAGGGAAAACCACTTTCCTGTCTCTGGCAGGCGGACTTGACGCACCAAAAGAAGGAACGATTCTTTATGATGGAAAAGCTGTTTCCAAAATCGGCTTAACAAATTTCAGAAATCAATATGTATCAATTGTTTTTCAGGCGTACAACTTGCTTCCGTATATGACGGCTCTGCAGAACGTGACAACCGCCATGGAAATCACTGGTTCTAAAGAAAAGAACAAAGAAGCGTATGCGCTGGAAATGCTGCAGAAGGTCGGAATCAGCGAAAAACAAGCCCGGCAAAAAGTGCTGACACTGAGCGGCGGACAGCAGCAGCGTGTTTCCATTACAAGAGCATTTTGCTGTGACACGGATTTAATCGCAGCCGATGAACCGACCGGAAACCTTGATGAGGATACATCAAAAGAAATCGTGCGGCTCTTTCAAGATCTGGCGCACAAGGAGAATAAATGCGTCATCATGGTGACGCACGATGAGCAAATTGCAAAAGTTTCGGACATCAACATCAGACTTTCAAGAGGAAGCTTTGCTGTAAAGGAAAACGTCGCAGCTGTATAAAAAAGCGCGCCTCTGTTAGTGCAGACAGGGGCGCAACCTATATCCCCCCTTTTATATAGAAGTGAACATAAAAAGAGCGGCGGCTGCATCCCCCCGCTCTTTTTATTGTTTTTTTCTTCCCGCTCCCTTTGATTTCTCCCTTCGCTTCTTTTTCCAAACGGCTAGAATAAACAGAAAGAGCGGAAACAAGACCTGAAAAGGCAAATGAATATATAGCGGCACCACTTTCAGGCCTTCGTTCAAATGCTCTGAAAAGTTAGTCGCAATCGTAATAGATAGGATTAAGATGCCCAATCCCATTGGATAAGCCAATTGTGAAGGATTTTTTTCCTTAAAGAGCGTGGACGTGCCCACCACCACTGCGTATAAGTAAAGGCTGACCTTAAAAAAGCCGCCGATGATCAGCGCCAGCATAAAAAAGACATCGAGCCGGTCTAGAAATTCTTCCACCTTGATCGTCTGGATCGTACTTAAAAGCGGAAACTGGGATCTAAATGTAAGATCAACATCAAGCACGCTAATATTCATCGCCACGGTAAGCGCAACAACCAATCCGCTGATGGCTATGGCGGCCATTCCTATTTTCTTCACATCTTTTCGATCATTAAGATTAGGGAAGATCATGACAAATAAAACAACTTCACCAAACGGAACATACATGGTCTGCGTGAAAACTGAGTGAATGACAGGAAAAATGCCGTCTGCTAAAATTGGCTTTAAATTCTGCGGCTCCATAGAACCCGAGACAATAATCAGCACGAGACCGAGGGCGCCCAGTATATACATGGCTCCGAAAAGAAGTTCAGCCGACCGCGCAAGCACTTCAATTCCTTTTCTGACGGCATATATGCTGACAATCATTAATAAAGCATTCACAATCAGAATCGGCGTATCATGATAAGCAAACGTCAGCAGCATTTCCCCGAAGTCCCGCAGCACCCGTGCGGCAATATAGGCAAAGTACAGGATATACAGAAATGAAAACAGCCAGCTCAGCTTGGTTCCCAGCATATCATCCATATATTCTTTCGGTGAAGATTCGGGGTAACATTGATAAATGCCTTGATACAAATAGTAAAGAAACAAACCGACAGCACAGCCTAATAGAACTGCAATCCAAGCATCTCTGCCCGCCATTGAACCCGGTGTAATCAATAAAGAGCTGCCCAGCTCAAAAATGATAAGCATGACAAACAGCTGCCGTATGCTGATTTTGGCTTTTTCCACCTGGCATGCCCCCTTTCTCCAGACCTATTCATCTTCAAGCTGGTGTTTGATCGGATTGTTTCGCAAGCCCGTTCTTCTGATATACGTCTCCGCCTTCACATCGACTGGCAGGTCCGGCAAATATTCTTTATCCCAAGTGTCTTTCATTTTTTTCCACTGCTTCGGATACTTTCTGTATATCCTGTCTCCAAAACCGACAAAGTCAATTTTATTCTTCTTGATCATTTTCACAGTGTTGGTGATTTCTTTCTCCAGCTCTTTGTTGAGAGCTTTTTCAATGGCAGCAAGCACCTTTGGATCAGACAATTGGAAAGGGTATTTGACAGCATCTATAATTCCTTCAACTGCCACATGCACGTGGATACGCGGACGTCCGTTCTTAATCTCTGGTACGAGATTTGTGGTTTGATGGGTGACCTGCAAGCTGACCGCATCCTTTGTCTTGCCCCAATCAGCATTAATAAACGTATGCTGAACCTTATTCATTAGCCAAACCGCTCCAACGCTTTCCTTATCCTCAATCCAGTACTTTAAATGGCCTGACTTATTAAAAACCGCCAAGCCGTCTGCCTGAAGAATGGCTTTCGGATCGGTCGCCTGCGTGTTTTCCATGCTGATTCCTTTTTTATCGTCACCAATCATCATATATCCCGGAATAACCGGCGCTTTTGTAGTGATGGCAAGTGTTTTCACGACGTCCTGAATATTGGTTTTGACCACCCGGCCATATTGTGCCTCCGTAAAGTCGAGTGTTTTATTCACTTTATTTGACGGGATTTTATCAATCGGCGTCAGGATTTTTACGATATTTTCAGCTTTTGTTTTATGGGCGATGACCATTGTCGCCGTTGACCTGAATTCTGTATCGCGGTCAAGGTTATCCAACACAAAATCCAAGCCTTCCTCTTTCGCGAGCTTTTCACTGATCACAACCAGATTGGTATGGGCAAAGTAAAGCCGCCGTGATACCTTCATGGAGGCTTTTCTGAGTGCTTCCGTCATATTGTCGCCTTCAACGGAATAGACCGATATAGGCGGCCTGTCTCCAGCACCGCCCCCCTGAAGCCCGCCGGCAACATTTCCGGGATTGATAATTTGAAAATGCAGCACGTAATTGCCTTCGTTCGTCCGATCGATGCCAATCGCCGAGATAATCGCAAGGTCTGTCAGTTCCCGTTTATCCCAGCAGCCGGGCATCACAATGACGCTCAAAAGCATGAGAACGGCTAATACACGTTTACGTACCATTCTGATCCCCTTCTTCCAAGTCCTTGTTTACCATTCCGCGTGAAGCGTCAGGTTCTGGGCGCTGATCTTTCCCCTGCCGCACCTTATCTTCCTTGCTGATCGACTCCGGCCTTTTTTCATCAGCCCACCACGGAACCCTGAACAGTGTGTCTTTTACCCCTTGAGAGGAAAAAGGTGCAAGCGGCGACATGTAAGGAACACCGAAAGAGCGCAGGCTGCATAAATGGACAAACATCATAATGATGCCTAAAACCAGCCCGTAAAACCCCATAATAGAGGACGCAATGATAAAGATAAATCGAATGAGACGGGCTGAAATCGCCATGGCGAAAGCCGGTGTCGCAAAACTGGCAATCGCGGTGATGGCAACGATAATGACCATGGCCGGAGAGACGATGCCAGCTTGGACAGCAGCTTGCCCGATCACAAGCGCACCTACGATTGACACCGCCGAGCCGACAACCCGCGGCAGCCTGACGCCGGCTTCCCTGAGGATCTCAAAAGCAACCTCCATCGTAAGCGCCTCAACAACAGCGGGAAACGGCACGATTTCCCGCTGGGCTGCAATCACGACTAACAGCTGTGTCGGAATCATTTCCTGGTGAAACGTTGTGGCTGCCACATAAACAGCTGGTGCGATAAGTGAAATAAAAAAAATTAAAATCCGCAGAATCCGAATGCTCGTCGCAATATCAAAACGTGAATAATAGTCTTCGACTGACTGAAAGAATTGAATAAATAAGGCCGGTGCAATGAGCACAAACGGCGTTCCGTCCACAACAATCGCGAATCTTCCTTCTAACAGGTTTCCCGCTACAACATCAGGGCGTTCTGTGTGATACATGGTCGGAAATGTCGTAAAGGTTTCATCTTCAATCAGCTGCTCGATATATCCGGATTCTAAAATACTGTCAATGTCTATTTTTTTCAGGCGCTGTTTCACTTCCTTCAGCACCTTTTCATCACATACTCCTTTAATGTACATAAGAGCGATATCGGTATTTGTGACAGAGCCGATTTTCATTTTTTCAACCCACAGATTCGGATTTTTAATGTAGCGCCGGATCATTGAAGTATTCGTTTGCAGAGACTCTGTAAATCCTTGGCGCGGGCCGCGGAAGGACACCTGGGTACTCGGCTCTTGGATGGAACGCTGCTCCCCGCCCTGTGTGCTGCAGATAAGCGCCTCATCGGAACCGTCGGCAAAAACCAGCGCATTTCCAAGCATCAATTCAGTAAACAGCTTAACCCAGCTCTTTTCAGCTTTCACTCCGCCCAGAGGGAGCGTTTTTTCAAGAATCTGCTGGATGGCATGAGAATTTTGGATGGACTGATCCTGAACCAAAGGATCGATTAATGATTCGTAAATTGTCGTGTTATCAACCAAACCTGCGATATATATAATCGCCAAATGAACGCGGTCCTGTTCCCCAATTTTGATCTCGCGAATGATGACGTCGGAGCTGCTTCCGACCTTCTTCTTCGTTTCCGCTATGTTTTTTGCCAAACTTGGGGATACAAGAACCGGACTATCTTTTTCATGCTGCTGTTCGTGATTCTCTTCTTCTGTTTTTTGTTTGTCTATTGAATGGTTCTTTCGCTTAGAAAATAAAGGCATACACAAAATACCTTTCCTTGTCGTTTTCTCATATTCTTCCTTCTGAAGGTGAGATTATGCATGCATGACTGCGGTATAACTTCGCTGATAAAGATAGACACTATAGGAGGAGGGTGATGAAGCATGAAAATATTAGGCGTGACAGGGATCATATTAATTTGTTTATTAACCATTTCTGTTCTCATGGACATGCTGCAAGGTTTCAGTTTGACAAAAGCCGCTTATAACAATATGTCCAGCTTCAAAATGACGACGTTTGCAGAATGGGTCATCCTTTTATTTTTTGTTTTGGTACTGGTCAGAGAAATGTACATGATCTATCAATCGAAAAAAAAGAACCCCTAGAGCGGGGTGCTTTTTTCAGGCGATAATATTGCCGTCTGCTGTATCGCTTGTATGTTTGCTGATTGTTCCTTTGAAGATGCGATTGCCGATGATTTTGGAATTGGTTGAGGTGTTTGTTTGAATGGCTGTCGCCGTGCCAGCTGAGAGGTTATTGATGGTGTTTCCAGAGATGATAGAGCCTGCAGAACCGTTGACATAAATGACAATCGGATTTCCGGCTGTTCTGTTGACTGAAATGGTGTTATCAAAAATCTCATGTACACCGGTGCTGATGTAGATGGTGACCAAAAGCGGGGATCTCTCAAAGTGGTTGCTGATAATAGAGGTTTTCGCACTTGTGGAGCAGTAAATCGGATAATTTTTAAATTCTTTAAATGTATTGTTTTTGATGACGGCGCCAGCATTGTTCGTGACGGAAACAGTATACGATTCCAAGGCTCCCTCAAACGCATCGGGGATCATTGTATTTCCTTCAATCACCGCATTTCCTTGAGCGATCCAAATTCCCCGGCTGAATTTTCTCAGCACATTATCTTTGATAATCATATCGCCGCCGGAACTGTTCACACCGTCGATGACTTCAATGAGGCAGTTATTCAGAAAAGCGATATCATCTGACAGCACTGCACGCAGTCCGGTACTCCTCCTTGTGTCAGACAGTCCGTTTTGAATCTGGTTGCCGTCTACCTTTACATCGGAAGACTGATAAACAAATATCCCTGTGTTTTCAAAGTTACTGATTTTGTTGTTCGTGACAAGAACGCTCTTTCCTCTGACATCAATCCCGGTTGAAAACCCGGTGATAAGATTGCCGGCGATCACCGCATCACTGCTCTCTTTTCCTTGTGACACACCAAGTCCGGTAATCCCGACTCTAGGCACAGCAGCTACGTTTTTTGCCGGTCTGAGAATATTCCCTTTAATCACCGTTTGGGTTCCATACCCATAGCTGATCGTATTGTCTGAGTGGTTTCCTTCTATTAAAACGCCGTATCCGTTAAAATTGGTCACAGAACTTGAAACATTTCCGATAAAATGGTTATTGCGAATGGATACATTGATTGGTTCTTCGTAGTCAATATCACCTTCGCCATAGCCTTCTATGTCAATTCCGAATTTCGGCGCTGTCCCATTTCCCGTTCCGGCATCTTCAATTACGCACTCCTCCACCGTGACCATGTCACAACCGGTTATGGAAATGTTATTTCTCCTCGACCGCCGAACCTCACAACGGCGAATGGTTATATGCTCTGACGTTCGATAATTATTAGCTGTCTTTAACCCCAACGGACTGACAATGATCCCGTCCCCGGTGAAATCAGAAACTTTGACATCATCAATGACAACATTCGAACATCCTTCAATGCAAATGCCGAAGCCCCATTCATGGGTTGATCTTATCCCTGCGGACACATACGTATGCTCATCGCGCTCGCCGATAATTTGTCCTCCGGTAATGGTTATATTCTCTTGCTTGCCTACATAAAATGCGGAATACCCCCACGAACTGTTCGGAATTACTTTGATGATACACTCTGGGTCCATTATAATCTCAAGGTTTCCGGGAACAATGATGCCAGCGTTGCGAAATTTTTGATTGGGATGTCCTCCGAGCGTTCCGTCTATTAGATATGTCCCTTTTGGGAACCAGACAGTGTGATATCCTTTCGAAACAGCCGTACTGAGGCATTGATTAATCAATTCTGTTGAATCCGTTTTACCATCTCCTGAAATACCGAAATCCGCCGCATTTAATATGAATTCAGCCAATTGCCAGCCTCCTTCTCCATGATTACTATCATGATACTCACAAAGGCCCGATCTGCTTGTACATTTCTCTAAAATTTTATTAAAAAAATATAAAGGAATAGTTTTGTAAGAAAACCTTACGAAAAAAGACCTAAGAACCAGTATATATTCACTATTTTTATACGTTTATATTTTTTCTATTCTGGAACTTCTTGAAATGAGTATAAATTATATTGACACAAGTATTATATAAGAATATGATTTTTATAATACACTTTTTTAAGAAAGGGTTTGGCTGACATGGCTTCGATTGATAACGAAAGTATCATTAAAAGCGTCCCGCAAAAAGGGTTCTTTGGTCACCCGCGAGGACTATTTACACTATTTTTCACTGAATTTTGGGAGCGTTTCTCTTACTATGGAATGAGAGCAATCTTGCTTTACTATTTGTATACAGAGACGGTAAACGGAGGGCTTGGCTTTGACAAAGGCACTGCGGTTGCCATTATGTCGATTTACGGATCACTTGTATACATGTCCACTATTATTGGCGGATGGCTCGCTGATCGGGTATTCGGTACCGCAAACACCGTGTTTTACGGCGGCATATTCATTATGTTCGGCCACATTGCACTCGCCTATCCGGGCAGCGCGATAGCATTCTATATCAGCATGGTGCTTATTATTATCGGAACAGGCTTATTAAAACCAAACGTTTCGAGCGTCGTTGGAGATCTTTACACGAAAGAAGACCCGCGCCGCGACTCAGGTTTCAGTATTTTCTACATGGGGATTAACCTCGGTGGTTTACTCGCGCCGTTAATTGTCGGAACACTCGGACAGAAGTACAACTATCATCTCGGCTTCGGAACCGCCGCGGTTGGAATGCTTCTTGGACTTATCGTATTTGCTTTGACAAGAAAGAAAAACCTCGGGCTTGCAGGTTCCAATGTGCCGAATCCGCTGTCTAAAAAATCTGCAATTGGCACCGGAATTGGTGTTATCATTGTGGCGATCGCAGTGATTATCTCTGTACAAACAGGCGTGCTGACGATCAATCGTTTCATCGACCTTGTAAGTATTCTCGGTATTTTGATTCCTGTTATTTATTTCATCATCATGTTTACAAGCAAAAAAGCGGACAAAACAGAAAAATCTCGTCTTGCCGCTTACATTCCTTTGTTTATCGGTGCTGTCATGTTCTGGGCCATTCAGGAACAGGGAGCGACCATTCTTGCGGTATACGCTGATGAACGCATAAGACTTTCATTGGGCGGATTAGAACTTCAATCATCTTGGTTCCAATCATTAAATCCATTGTTTGTCGTCATTTTTGCGCCAATATTCGCATGGCTCTGGATGAAGCTTGGCAAACGCCAGCCGTCTACACCAGTTAAATTCTCAATTGGAATTATTTTAGCCGGATTGTCATTTATCATTATGGTATTCCCGGCTATGCAAGGGAAAGAAGCACTCGTAAGCCCGATGTGGCTCGTTCTCAGCTTCCTGCTTGTCGTGCTTGGAGAGCTGTGCCTGTCTCCAGTCGGTTTATCCGTGACAACGAAACTGGCGCCAGCTGCATTCTCTGCACAGACAATGAGTATGTGGTTTCTGACTAACGCAGCAGCCCAAGCGATCAATGCCCAAGTAGCCGGATTGTTTGATAAAATTCCTGAAACAACTTACTTCGGCACCATCGGTTTGATTTCTATCGTACTTGGCGGCATTCTCCTGCTGCTCTCGCCGATTATCAAACGCGCGATGAAAGGGGTCTTATAATAAAAAACAGCCCGCGGATTTTGATCTGCGGGCTGTTTTTTATTTGTCCATCCATTTGCTGAAGCTTTGATCAAAGGCTTGCGGTTCTTCCAGCATCGGCTGATGGCCGCTCTTCTCAAAAATAATCTTCTCTACATGGGGATATACCCCCTCAACACCATCCCACAGCGTAACAGGCGCAACCAGATAATCGTATCTGCCTAAGCCGATAAACACCGGCACTTGAACATCGGCTAACCGCTCAACAAGACCAAGCTGGGCAAATGTATTGCCCCATAATTCATCAATGATCGGCATATTCGTGAATACGCCGTCCCATAAAGCCGCAGCGTGCGGCCGCTCTAGATAAAAGCTTTTTGCTTCAGCGCGGATACACATATGCACGAACCGTCTTTCGGGATCTTGTTCGATGTCCTGCGGCAGCTTCGCGATGTCTTTTTCAAACCGTTTCTTTCTCTCAAGGCTGGCTGTTTCCATGAAAAACGCTTCGCTTTTTCGCTGTCTTTCTTCACTGTTATCAGGTGCAGTATTGAAAAGCGCAACCTTCCGAACATGTTCAGGATATGCTCTGGCATATTCTAAAGCCATAAAAGCGTGCCCGGAATGGCCCAAGATGACGACATCCTCAAGCTGAAGAGACATTCTAACCCTTTCTATATCCTCCAAAACGGCATCAAGCCTCGCATCCTCTGCCCGCAATTCCCGGTTTGGCTTGGCAAATCCCCTGTGGTCTGCAAACACCCATTGATAATTCTGTTTGATGTCTGAAGAAAAAAGTCGCGGATAGTAAACCGCACTCCCGATCACAAGGATGGGTGCGCCCTCTCCCTCGATTCGATAAGCTAAATCAAAACCGTCCGAGTGACAGATCCCTGTACGTTCCATTTCTCACGCCCCCTTTGTTTTCATTATATAAAAAAAGCCTGACGCATGGCGTCAGGCTATCGTTATTACCTTTTTAATTCCTCCAGCGTCTTTTCCCATCTGCTCAGCACCTCTTCAGGGCTGTGAAGCTGGATATGGACACCGGAAGTTAAATCAGCGTATTTCGCAACGTCCTCCTTCGCTGAAACGATCCGGCAGGAAAAACGTTCTCTTTCATATTCGGCATCTTCTAAAGGCGGCAAAGGGGCGCATTCAAGCTTTACGTAATGAGCCGCTCCCTTCCACCATGCCGTGAACTGTGCTTTTCCTGTGCGAAGGATGTTGGCCGCAGTCATTGTGTTTTTCCACAGAGCGATTCGGATTTCAGTTCGGCTCAGAGCAATGATTTCTCCCGCACTGATCATAGCGGCGTGCGGCCAGCCGTCCTCCGCTACCGTTTGCAGAACGAAAGCCTCATGCTGCTTCTCATTCAAGCGATTCCCGTCAAGCAGCTCAAAGAGGCGGTCTGACATACAGTTCACGCTGATCAAGCCTTTCGCTCCGGCACAGCCGGAACTTCAATTGCTGTTTCTGTTTCCTTGGGATCAATTTTAAACGCAGGATTGTATTTCGCCGGATTTGTAATGCTTTCCGGCTCACAGGATCTCCATGTGAAAAAACATGTTTGGCACTGATAAACTTCCCATGCGCCTTCTACAGGCGATTTGCTCATGACTTCTCCCTTTTTTGAGTCGCATCGAGGACATGTATGCATATCGAATCATCCTTTCCTTATTTATTCATTAAATCCATTAGTTTTTGTTCCCATTCTTTCGTTGTTAGCGGAGAATCAAGCGGCTGTGAATAATGGCCTCTTGTTTCCGGCGCAACTGGTGTCGTAGCGTCAAGAATCATTTTGTGAGTAATTCCTGATGGATTAGATCCAGGGTCAAGCGGTAGGACCGATAAGTCCGGAATGATGACTGCATCGTGCTTCGGATGCATTTTGGTCGAAAGCGCCCACATGACCTGCGGAAGGTTGAACGGATCGACATCCTCGTCAACGACAATGACCATTTTGCAGTAGCCGAGTCCGTGCGGTGTTGTGAGCGCGCGCATGCCGACTGCTTTCGCAAATCCGCCGTAGCGGTTTTTTGTTGATACAATTGCGATTAACCCGTGAGTATACATGGCGTTCACAGCGACAATTTCATTCGGATACGCTTCTTTTAACTGCTGATAAAGCGGCACACAAGTGTTAATGCCGATCATGTAATCACATTCTGTCCAAGGCATGCCTAAGTATAGATGTTCAAAAATCGGATTGTTTCTGTGATACACGCGTTTAATTTTGATGATCGGCATGCTGCGTCCGCCGGAATAATGGCCTGTGAATTCACCAAACGGTCCTTCATATTCACGCTCTCCGGCGATGATCTCACCTTCAAGCACCACCTCAGCGCCCCACGGAACATCAAGATCGGACAGCTTTGATTTGACGATGCGATATGGTTCGCCTTGAATGGCGCCTGCCATTTCGTATTCTGATTGATCGTATAGAAGCGGAGTCGATGCCGCCGTTGTAATGACCGGCTCACAGCCAAGCGCAATCGTGACCGGAAGATTGATGCCGCGTTCTTCAGCTTGACGCAGATGGATCGCAATATCGTGTTGCGGCACAGGCTGAATGCCGAGGCGGTCTTTTCCTTTCACCTGCATTCTGTAAATGCCGACGTTTTGTTTGCCGAAGTTGTCAGGATCTTCAAGATCACGTGAAATGACGCACGCTTTGTCTAAATAGTAGCCGCCATCTCCTTGGTTAATTCTGAAAAGAGGCAGTATATCGAACAAGTTGATGTCTTCTGTGATTTCATTTTCATGAAACGGTGCTGTTTCCTCACGTTTCACTGGCATTGGAAACTGGTCATAACGCTTCGCAAATTCAAAGAACTGTTCTTTAACCGGCGTGTCTTTTGGCATGCCCAGCATCATCGCATGGTTCGGCCAAGAGCCGATCACATTCAACGCAATTTGTGCGTTGGTATAGCCGTAAATGTTGTTAAATAAGAGCGCGGGGCTTTTATCGCCAAGATTGCTGGCTGCGCGCGCTGCGGCTCCTAAATCCGGCTCGGGCTTTACCTCTTCATTCACTGTTAGCAGCTGTCCTTCTTTTTCAAGGGCAGCGAGAAATTCTCTGAAATCTTGATAAGCCATAATCAAGCTCCTCCTTTTTATTTCTCAATCCCATTCCAGCGTTTCGCTTCAGGAAGGCGAATGCCGAATTGGTCCAACGTTCTGAATACAATATGGTCAACCATTTCCTCTAAGCTGCGCGGCTGATTATAAAATGCCGGCATCGGTGGAAGAATGATGGTGCCCATCTTCGTAAGCGCTAGCATATTTTCGAGATGAATCTGGTTCAAAGGCGTCTCTCTCGTTAAGAGGACGAGTTTTTTTCTTTCCTTGAGCATGACATCCGCCGCACGTGTCAGCAGATTATCCGCCATCCCGGTGCGAATGCTCGCGAGAGATTTCATGCTGCACGGCGCCACAATCATTCCATCGGTATCAAACGAACCGCTTGAAATGGCTGCCGCCTGGTCCTTATGCGAATATGTGTATGTGGCCAGTTGTTCTACTTCTTTTAAGGTATAGCCTGTTTCGTGTTTGATCGTGACGTTCGCCCAAGGAGACACAACGAGATGGGTTTCCACTTCGGCGGCCTTCAGCCACTCCAGCATCCTGACCCCAAAAATGGCCCCTGTTGCCCCTGTCATTCCGACAACGAGTTTCACTTTGTCCCCTCCTTTACGCTTGAATTCTGCTTTCATTTCCATCATACTCCTGATATATCCATATGAAAAATATCTGTTAAATCTATATTTAATACCTAAAAGGTATATAAAGGAGGCCTTTCTTTTGGATATTCGACAGCTTCGATATTTCATTACCATCGCCCAAGAACAGAAGATCACGTCCGCTGCCAAAAAGCTTCACATGGCGCAGCCGCCTTTAAGCAGGCAGCTCAAACAGCTGGAGGACGAGCTTGGTGTCGTTTTGTTTGACCGAAATAAAAAAAAGCAAATGACCCTTACATATGAAGGAACTGTTTTTTTGAAAAGAGCCAAGGAGATTCTGCACAGGTTTGAGGATGCCGTCATTGAGGTACAAGAGCTGAAGGAGGAGGTAGCCGGCACGCTGGCCGTAGGTTCAACGATTTATTGCGCCGCTTTGATGCTCGAAAAAGTAACACAAATCAAAGAGAGATACCCGCACCTCACCTTTAATATTTGGGAAAATGAGCCCGCGACGCTGTTAGAGCTGCTGGAAAGCCGTCAAATCGATGCCGCGGTCACGACAACGCTAATCAAAAGCGACACCGTCCAATTCAAACAGCTTGATGATATTCCATGTGTGCTCGTGCTTTCAGAAGAATCCGGATATCCGTGCGGAGACACCATTAAAATGGAGGACATTCCTTCATTTCCGCTGATTCTGCTGCGGCCTGTCAACGGAAAGGGCGTCTATAATCAGGTGATGAATGAATTTCATCGTTTGAATCTTGAGCCGCGCATTGTTTGCGAATGCCACGATTCCGCAACTTTGCTCAGTCTCGTCTCATCCGGATTCGGCGCGTCCATTCTGCCCGTCACGATGATTCCCATTCATATGAGAAACCACGTTCACACCGTCCATATTGAAAACAATCCCTTCATCATGACACCGGCTGTCATGTGGAGAACGGACAGTTATTTGCCAAAACCGGTACAGCAATTTTTGAATTTATTTTAAAAGAATGGCCTTATGAAAACCAATTACTTGACTCATACTAAAAAAAAGTTATCCTTTAGATTTGTAAGCTATTTTTTTATTTCAATAAAATCAACCAGAAAAGTGGGGAATAAGATGAAAAAAGCATTATTGGCTTTATTCATGGTCGTAAGCATTGCAGCTCTTGCAGCTTGCGGAGCAGGAAATGGCAATCAGTCAAAAGATAACGCAAAAGACGGCGATCTTTGGGCTTCAATTAAGAAAAAAGGTGTCCTGACAGTCGGTACGGAAGGTACATACGAACCGTTCACTTACCACGACAAAGACACTGATAAGCTGACTGGCTATGATGTGGAAGTCATCACAGAAGTCGCAAAACGCCTTGGGCTGAAAGTCGATTTTAAAGAAACACAATGGGACAGCATGTTTGCCGGCCTGAATTCTAAACGGTTTGACGTCATTGCCAACCAAGTCGGAAAAACAGATCGCGAAGACAAATACGATTTCTCAGATAAATACACAACATCAAGAGCGGTTGTCGTGACGAAAAAAGACAACAACGATATTAAGTCTGAAGCAGATGTAAAAGGAAAAACGTCAGCTCAATCACTGACAAGCAATTACAACAAATTAGCTACAGATGCGGGTGCGAAAGTGGAAGGCGTTGAAGGCTTGGCACAATCCCTTCAATTGATCCAGCAGGGCCGCGTCGATATGACGTACAACGATAAGCTTGCCGTGTTGAACTACTTAAAAACATCAGGCAACAAAAATGTAAAAATCGCGTTTGAAACAGGCGATCCGCAATCAACATATTTCACGTTCCGCAAAGGAAGCGGCGAGGTCGTTGACCAAGTCAACAAAGCATTAAAAGAAATGAAAGAGGACGGGACTCTTTCTAAAATTTCTAAAAAATGGTTCGGCGAAGATGTTTCTAAATAATCTGCCGGCATTGACGCTTGGCACGGCGATCCCGTGGGATCTGGTGCAGCAGTCATTCTGGCCGATACTTTCAGGGGGAATCTACTATACGATTCCCCTTACCATTCTTTCCTTTATATTTGGAATGATCCTGGCGCTGATTACGGCGCTTGCCAGAATGTCGAAAGTGAGACCTTTGAGATGGGTGTTCAGCGTATATGTATCCGCGATACGCGGCACTCCTCTTCTCGTTCAATTGTTCATCATTTTCTATCTGTTCCCGACATTTAATGTTACATTAGATCCATTTCCAAGCGCAGTTATCGCCTTTTCATTAAACGTCGGCGCCTATGCATCTGAAATCATACGGGCATCTATTTTATCCGTGCCGAAAGGGCAATGGGAAGCCGGCTACACAATCGGCATGACACATCAGAAAACGCTGTTCCGCGTGATTTTGCCGCAGGCATTTCGTGTGTCGATCCCGCCATTATCCAATACCTTTATCAGCCTGATAAAAGATACATCCCTCGCCTCTCAAATTCTGGTCGCTGAGCTATTCAGAAAAGCCCAGGAAATCGGCGCGCGGAATCTTGATCAGATTTTAGTGATCTATATTGAAGCAGCCTTTATTTATTGGATAATCTGCTTCCTGCTTTCACTCGTCCAGCATGTCATCGAACGGCGTCTTGACCGCTACGTGGCCAAATAAGGAGGTTCCGGGTATGCTTACCGTTAAAGGATTAAACAAATCATTCGGTGAAAATGAAATTTTAAAAAAGATAGATATGAAGATTGAAAAAGGAAAAGTCATCGCCATACTTGGGCCTTCAGGTTCAGGGAAAACGACGCTGCTCCGCTGCCTGAATGCACTGGAGATCCCGAATCGCGGAGAGCTTGCATTTGATGATTTCTCCATCGATTTTTCCAAAAAGGTGAAACAGGCGGATATCCTAAAGCTTCGCCGAAAATCCGGGATGGTATTTCAGGCGTATCACCTGTTTCCGCACCGCACAGCCCTCGAAAACGTGATGGAGGGCCCTGTTCAGGTGCAAAAACGGAACAAAGAGGAAGTCAGAAAAGAAGCGATCCAGCTTCTTGATAAAGTCGGATTGAAGGACAAAATGGATTTATATCCGTTCCAGCTTTCCGGCGGCCAGCAGCAGCGCGTCGGCATTGCCCGCGCCCTGGCGATTCAGCCAGAGCTCATGCTGTTTGACGAACCGACCTCAGCGCTTGATCCCGAGCTTGTCGGAGAGGTGCTGAAGGTAATCAAGGATTTGGCCAATGAAGGCTGGACCATGGTCGTCGTGACGCATGAAATCAAATTCGCACAGGATGTGGCGGACGAAGTCGTCTTCATAGACGGCGGTGTCATCGTGGAACAGGGACCGCCGGAGCAAATTTTTTCCGCACCAAAAGAAGAACGGACACAGCGGTTCTTGAACCGGATTTTAAACCCGCTATAATCAGAAAAACAGGGCGTTCGCAGGCGCCCTGTTTTTTTGTTGAGCCCCTTTCGCCTATTCCGCCCTTCTGTCAGATATGCTACAATGACAATCGACTGATTTTTACGAAAGAAGGGACCTCACGTGAAGCAAGAACTTGTTCTGCGCTGGACATTTTATTTTGCCGGTTTGATCATTTTGGCTTTTGGTGTATCCCTGACGATAGAAGCAAAAGCACTCGGCATTAGTCCGTGGGATGCATTTCATTACAGCCTGTTTCAGCACTTCGGGCTCACCGTCGGCCAGTGGTCCATCATTATTGGAGCGCTCATCGTCGGATTAACGTCATTGTTCACGAGGGCTTGGCCGAAAATTGGCGCCATACTGAATATGGTGCTCATAGGTGTATTTATAGATTTTTTCAATTTCATTCTGCCCGCCCCCTCGACCTATACGGGCTCCGTCATCGTCTTCTCTCTCGGCGTAGTGCTGATCGGTTACGGCGTCGGTGTTTATGTATCAGCAGGCCTTGGCGCGGGGCCGCGTGATTCACTGATGATGCTGATTACAGAAAAAACCGGCTGGAATGTGCAATGGGTGCGGAACGGCATGGAAATAACCATTTTGTTTGCGGCATGGGGCATGGGCGGCCCGATTGGTTTTGGCACCATTTTGACCGCCATCTTTACCGGACTCATTTTGCGTTTTTCATTGCCGCAGTCAATCCAGCTGCTGAACTATGCTGTAGCAAGGCGGACCGCCGCTGTGAAAGCAACTCCGCCCTTACATTAAAAACAAAGCCCCTGGCTTTGTTTTTTTATTTTCTCCTCTATATGAGTCTAATTGAAGTATGATAGGATGGTTTTGACAAACTTTTGCAGACGGAGGATCTAGAATGAAGATTTACGGAATTTATATGGACCGCCCGCTTACGCAGGAAGAGACTGAACGGTTCATGTCTTTCATATCGCCTGAAAAACGGGAGAAATGCCGGAGGTTTTATCATAAAGAAGATGCTCACCGCACCCTGCTGGGAGATGTGCTCGTTCGCTCAGTCATCAGCAAGCAGTATCAGCTGGACAAAGCTGATATCCGCTTCAGCGCACAGGAATACGGAAAGCCCTGCATCCCCGATCTTCCCGACGCCCATTTCAATATTTCTCACTCTGGCCGCTGGGTCATTTGCGCGTTTGATTCACAGCCGATCGGCATAGATATCGAAAAAACGAAACCGATCAGCCTTGAGATCGCCAAACGTTTCTTTTCAAAAACAGAGTACAGCGACCTTATAGCAAAGGACAAGGACGAACAGACAGACTATTTTTATCATCTATGGTCAATGAAAGAAAGCTTTATCAAACAGGAAGGCAAAGGCTTATCGCTTCCGCTTGATTCTTTTTCGGTGCGTCTGCATCAGGACGGACAAGTATCCATTGAGCTTCCGGACAGCCATACACCTTGCTATATCAAAACCTATGACGTGGATCCCAGCTACAAAATGGCTGTATGCGCCGCGCACCCTGATTTCCCCGAGGATATCATAATGGTTTCGTGCGAAGCGCTTTTATAAATGGCTCATCAGCAGCTTGACGCCGCGCTCAATATCTTCCGTCTTCACATTGGAAATATTGATTTTTAATAGATTATCTTTCGGATAATCTGATAAATAATGACGGTCTATCGCCTCAAGGAGTACCCCTTGTTTTTTCAGCCTTTGAATCACCCATGAGGCTGGCAGATCCTGAGGAAGCACCAGGTGGGTGTGCATGCAGGGTGCTTGTTCACTGGAAAACGTGAAGCGCCCCCTTCCCAGCTGACTATGTGTGTGGATGGCTTGATGAAGCTTCAGTGACCGTTCCTTATAGGAAGCGCGGATTTTCTCCTTATGCCTGCTATACATACCGCTTTTCAGATAAATTTCTAACGCAGCTTGAGAAATCATCGAGCAGTCGATGTCGTTCAGCTTTTTGTACGAGTGAAACGTGTCAGTCAGCGCATCCGGCAAAACAGCGGCCCCCACGCGAAGGCCGGGAAACATCATTTTTGAAAAGCTTTTCAGATAGATGACATGCGAGGACAGATCATATGCGTACAGCGGATCTGCCTTTTTATTTTCCTCCAGATCACCGAGATAATCATCCTCAACGAGATAGACATCATACGTTTGTGCCAGTCTCACAAGCTCTTGTTTATCACGCTCTGACAAGGAGCAGCCAAGCGGGTTATGGAAACGCGGCATCGTATAGAAAAATTTGATCGGTTCTGTCCGAAACAGCCGCTCAACCGCGGCCAAATCGAGCCCCTCTTCCGTTCGTCTCACTCCGACGGCGGGTATCCCCAGCGTCTCAAGCTGTTCAACCATCAAATGATAGCCCGGCTGTTCAATGGCGATCTTTTCTTTCCCATTTGGGAATGGCATGGCACAAAGCAGGGATAACGCCTGCTGGACACCCGATGTAATAAAAATATGCCCTTCATCCGCAAATACCTGCTGATTGGCCAGCAGCTTTCGGAGTACGCGGATCAGCGATGGAAGCCCCTTTGGCGTTCCATATATAAATAAATCGTTTTTGTATGTATCAATCGCTTTGTTGAGGCAGTGCTGAAAATCTAGATACGGAAATACATCGGGGTCCGGCGCAGATGTGGCAAAGTCGATGGGGCCAGGCTGCCCGCTTTTTGATTTCCCCGTTTTTTTCACTATATAATAGCCGCTTTTCGGAACAGAATAGATAAGGTGGCGCTTTTCCAGCTCCTGCAATGCGCGGATGACTGTGCTTTTGCTGACGTGATAGCGGGCGGACATCTGGCGGATGGACGGAAGCCTGTCTCCTTCTTGATAGGCGCTGCTTTGGATCATCTCCTCTATTCTCGTCAAAAGACTCATATACTTCTCCATGCGTACACCCCCTGTTTTGTACCGGTACAGTTCATCGTTTTTCTCATTGTACCGTTCTGGTCACAGCCATACAATATAATAGAGCGACCGGCGCTGCAATTCAGGTAAAGGAGCACCTCCCATTATGGTTAAACATCAGCAAGCCTCCGCTTATATGGCGGCTATCTTATATTCATTCATTATCGGTTTATCCTTTCTATTCGTAAAAATCGCACTGCAAACAGCCGAACCGTTTGATATTCTGGCGCATCGGTTCACCATTGCGTTTGCTGTGGCCACTGTACCGGTCTTATTCGGCGGGGTAAAACTATCAATCCGTGTAAAGGACGTCATTGCCATTTTGCCGCTCGCCCTGCTGTATCCGGCGTTGTTTTTCAGCTTTCAGGCATTTGGCCTTGTGTACTCGACCTCTTCTGAAGCGGGAATTATTCAGGCAGCCATTCCGATTTTCACGATGATCTTTGCCGCTTATGTTTTAAAGGAACGCTCGACGTGGGCGCAGAAGGGGTTCACCGTTTTATCCGTTGCCGGCGTCATGTTTATTTTTGTGATGAAAGGCGTTGACGTGGAATCAGCCAGCTTAAAAGGCTCTTTGCTGATCCTGCTGTCCGCTTTGTCCTCCGCGATGTACAATACCGCTGCCAGAAAAATGACGCAGCGCTTCAAGCTGACCGAGCTCACCTACATTATGTCAGCGATCGGTTTTGTCGTTTTTAACGCGATCGCCCTTGTGCGCCACGGAGCGGCTGGGACTGTCGGCACTTATTTTCAGACATTCCGGGAGCCCGGCTTTGTTCTCGCGATTGTGTATTTGGGTGTGCTATCTTCACTCGTCACTTCGTTTTTGTCTAACTATACGCTGTCACGGATTGAGGCGTTTAAAATGAGCGCTTTTAATCATGTGTCCACCATCGTGACGATGATTGCGGGAGTCATGATTCTCAACGAAAGCCTAGCGTGGTATCATCTCGCCGGCGCCGTTTGTATAATTATTGGCGTGCTGGGGAGCAATATCAACCTGGAGAAAAAAACAAGCCGCCATCGCACCTCTGTAAAAAAATGAGAAACCGTGCTAGACTGATAGGAAATACTTGGTTTGAGGTGTGAATGTACTGTATGGTTCAATATGCTAGTGAAAGTATCAATCTTCCAGGAGAAATCGCTTTTAAGGATGTAAGAGAAATCTTTTTTTATCAAATCGCAAAAATATCATGCTTTTACTTTCTGTTGTTTTGCGCCATATTTGCTGCAGTTAACTTCATTAACGGATGGCCCCGTATCGTTTATGGCAGTGACGCGCTTAACTTGTTTATGAACAGTATTTTGATTATCGTGATGTCAGTTCTGTTTACACTGCTGCTCCTCCTTCTTCTATATGTGAAGTTTTCCAGAGCATACAAGAAGAACGAACGGATGAAATCTAAAAGAACATATACTCTGAACCAAGAAGGAATTCGTATATGTTCTAAAAAATATGACCTCATTTTCAATTGGAATGAAATCACAGCTGTTTTCGAATATAAAAATATCTTCAGGGTCAATACATCAAGTGGCCAATATATTGCGATCCCAAAACGTTTTTTTCATTCCAAAGAGGAAATGAACAGATTCAAGGAGATTATCCTTAGAAATACCGGAACAAAAAAACTCAAATTTAAAAAGGATCAGCATTGACAGTGCTGATCCTTTTATATGGAATGGTGGGTTTCTTTTGCCTTCTGTTTATCTAAAAACGGCACCAGCTCTATTACAGCCGATAAACCCACAAACACGATGCACACAACAATAATCAGCAAATAACCATGAGTCATGTCAAAAAACAAACCGCCCGCGTACACACTGAGCGCACCGGCAATTTGATGGATAAAAAAATTGATGCCTAGAAGCGAACCGATCAATCCTGTTTGATAGCTTTCTGAAATAGACGCGGCGGTCAGCGGGATCACGCCTGTATAACTGAGCCCGAACAGGAGGATAAAACCGAAGTACCAAAGTTCGTTATGATGGATTCCGAGAATGGGAATGAGCAGGCAAATCAGGCTAAGCAGCCGAATGAAAAATAAGATGGATAGCATCACGCTTCTGCTGCCGAAGAAATCTGACAGCCAGCCCGCCAATAATCCGCCCATGATGATAAACGCCCCGAACGCGGCCATCATTCCATTGACGTGAGAGACATGCGCATCATTGAGCATCGGAACGAGATGAGCATCAATGATCCCCATTGAAAATCCGCATGTAAACACGCCGAAGTACAGGATATGAATAAGCCGGGACTGCTTCATCACGTTCCAAAATCCCCGCCAGTCATAAGATTTTTTCACAGGGTGCGCTTGTGCATGCGGAGGGTGCTTCATCCCGAAGGCGAGAAGCGGCAGCAGAACAGCCGCCATGACGATGCCTAATATCGTATAGGTGTTTTGCCAGCCGGCATGATACGGAGCCGCGGCCCAAATGGGCGAAAGCAGCAGCAGGCCCGCAGAGTTGGCATTGGTCAAAATAGCGAGCGCCAGACCTTTGTGGGTGTCAAACCAGCGGCTGATGAAATACTGGGTCGTCACGCCGACCGCGCAGGAATAGCCGATTCCGCCGAGCACACCGTAAATGGCGGAAAACACATGAACGCTCGGCGAATACGGAAGCACCAAAAAGCTTGCGCTGATACAAACAGCGCCAAGCGCCATAATCTTTCTCACGCTGAACCGGTCGATAAAAAACCCGACAAAAAACTGAACAATGCCAGTTGTGACCATAAAAACGCTGACAGAAACAGAGATCAATGACCTGTCGGCATGAAAGGTATCCGCCATTGGCAGCATAAAAAATTGAAAGGAATTTCTGAATGAGTTCATTCCGATGGCGAAAACAAACGTAAACAGCAATACAAACCATTTCATCTTAGAGGACGTGCGCATGTTTCGACCTTCCTTTTTTGAGTATTTCGACTATTATATCATGTGAAAATTGCCACTCCACAAAAAAAGCGGAACAGCAGGCGCTGTCCGCTTTTGATCACGACTGAATGATTGGATGCTGGTTCAATATCGCAAAAATCCGTTCTGCCACTTCTTCCGTATGTGACAGCAGAAACATGTGCCCACCAGCAAATTCATGGAATGTAATGTCTTGCGCCCACTTCTTCCAGCCTTCCGCATCCCGTATACATTTCTCATCATCAAGCCCGTTAAAGACATGAACAGGCGATTGGATCGAGGCCATATCGTGAAGCTCAAATTGTTCAAGAGCCCGGTAATCTGATCGGAAGGAAGGCAGGAAAAAGGACATGACCTCCTTATTTTCAACGAGCTCAGCGGGCATCCCGCCTAATTGAATAATATGATCAAGAAACTGATCATCAGGCAGATGGGATACTTTCTTCCGCTGAATATGCGGCGGCTGTATCGCAGAAATGATAACCGCCTGCGGAAATATGCCTTCACGCTCCAGCTTTTGCGCCAGCCTGAAGGTGATCATGCCGCCCATACTGTGTCCGAACAGCACAAACGGCCGATCAGGACGAAGGTTCAAATCTTGTTTGTACAAATCGGTCAGCTCTTCGAGATCCTCAATGGCTGACGTTTGGTTCGTGCCGTGTCCTGGAGGCTCGGCAGCGAGCATCTCACACTCTCCCTGCAAAAAAGCATGGAGAGGGCGAAACGATGCTGAGTAGCCGCCGGCAAATGGAAAACAGATGAGCTGCGTTTTTTCCGACGCATCAAAGGATTTGAAGAGTTGGCTCATTGGCTGTCTCCTCCTTTCACACTTCATTTAAGAAACCGTTTCGGTTTGTGTATTAAGAAATTCGAGTAAAATCCCTGCATTCCTATCTAGTGTTTCGCCCTGCAGCATTTCAGCGTGTGTTCCGAAGCCTCTTTTCACACGGTAAGCACCTGTTGTTGCCTCTTCCCACGTCGCAAGCCATTCCGGCATGTCAAAATCAGCGCCAGATGTCAGCAGATCAATATCAGCTTTCACCTGTCCTGTGCTGATCAGGTTGACATAGTAAGAGTAAAAGGCGTGTGTTTTTTGCTTGAGGCCTTGTTTGACGGCTTCGCTGTTGAGCGCTTCATTGTCCCGATTGACATTCATCAACGCTTCGACATCATTCTCAACCGTGCGTCCGTCGAGATCACTGACACCTTGTTTTTTATAGGAATCCACCATGATGATCCGCTGAACAGTACGTCCTTGTTCCTCAAGCTTTTTGGCTGCTTCAAACGCCAGACTGCAACCCGCCGAATACCCGAACAGTGTCAAAGGCCCTTCCGGCTGAAGCTCCTGGATCAAATCCGCATAGCGGTCAAGCCGGCTTTCCTCCTCAATGAAATCAAAGGCGCACAGCTTGTATGACGATAGGCGGCTGGCCAGGTTTTGGTACATGATGCCATAGCCTAAGACTGGCGGGAATGCAAAAATGATCTGCTCCTGATCGGGATTCATTATCGTTACATCCTGCAATCCATATGAGCCCCCGTTTTTCAGATACGCTGAAATGCCGGCGATCGTCGGTGCTTCAAACAAAAGTTTTACCGGGAGATCAATCGCAAGCTCTTTCTTGATGCGAGAAGCGGCGGTCATTGCCTTTAAGGAGTGCCCGCCAAGCGCAAAGAAATCGTCATGAATGCCGACCTGCTGTCTGCCGAGAATCTCAGACCAGATTTTTGCGATCGTTTCTTCCGTCTCGTCGCGTGGCCCGATCCATTCCTCCGCCAGCTGATCCTGATCAGGTTTTGGCAGCAGCCGTTTATTGACTTTTCCATTTGTCGTTAAAGGAAGCTCCTCCAAGAACGTAAAGGTTTGCGGCACCATATAAGCAGGAAGCTGTTTTTTCAGGTGCGCCTTCACGTCTTTAACTGATAGCTGCGTCCGGTTCACGAGGTAGGCATTGATTGATGCATCGCCAGACTCATGGCGGTCTGCCACAACGACCGCATCATTCACGCCCGGGTATTCCTGCAGCTGCTTTTCGATTTCTTCAAGCTCAATCCGGTGCCCGCGTATTTTGACCTGGTCGTCAATACGGCCAGCGTATTCAAGCGTTCCGTCCGGCAGCCAGCGTGCCAAATCCCCTGTGCGGTAAAGTGTTTCTCCCGGTTTGAACGGGTTGGTGATAAACTTTTTCTTCGTCAGGTCGTGGCGGTTTACATATCCTTTTGACACGCCCATTCCGCTGATGCACAGTTCACCGATCGCTCCAAATGGCTGAAGCTGGTTTTGCTCGTTGAGAATATAAACGCTGGCGTTGCTGATCGGCTTTCCAATCGGCAATGAGGAGATGGAATCCGGAATATCATGTACGACGTGAGCTGTCGCAAACACCGTTCCCTCAGTCGGTCCGTAGCAGTTAATCAGCTTGCCCGGTCCCATGACACGCAGCGCTTTTCTGACGTGAGGCACTGACGCGCGCTCTCCGCCGAATAACACGCAGCGAAGCCCCTTCATCCAATCCTCTCCCGCATCAGTCAGAAGATTAAATAGTGCAGTTGTCGCAAACATGACATTGACGTTCTCTTGCCGGATCAGATCTGTGAGCCGCTCTGTATCAAGCAGCGTATGTTCATCCGCGATAATGAGCCGTGCCGCATTCAGCATGGAAGCGTAGAGATCAAAGGTAAATGCGTCAAAGGCGTAATTCGAAACAGATAAGAACGTATCTTTTTCAGAAAATGCCATGTAATCTACATGCTTGACCAATCCTTGAATATTGGCATGAGTGGTAATATTAGCCTTCGGCTTACCAGTTGTGCCGGACGTATACATGATATATGCCGGGTCATCGGGATCAATTGCTGTCACAGGATCGCTTGCCTGTTCTTCAAACCTTATTTGGTCATCGATGAAGAGCGTTGTGCCTGTATACGGCAGCTGAGCCGCTTTTTCTTTCATCTCCTGATGTGTCAGCAGACAAACCGCCCCGCTGTCACTCAGCATGTACGAGATTCGGTCCTCCGGCAGCTTCGGATCAACCGGCAGATAGGCCGCTCCCGCTTTTAACACACCGATAATGCCGATCACCAGTTCAAGCGAGCGCTTCGTGTACAACGCTACTACGGAGCCTTTGCCCGCACCTTGCTTTTGCAAACGGCGTGCAAGACGGTTCGCTTCCTCATCTAATTCGCGATAGGAAAGCGTCTGGCCGGAATACGTAAGCGCCGGCGCATCAGGATTAACGTCCAACGCTTCCTTGAACCAATGCGTCAGAGGCTTTGCCTCATGAGTTTGAGCCGGCGGGTTTAAGCCGGCAAGCAGAAACGCTCTCTCCTTGTCGTCAATGAGGTTGATTGTGTTTACAGGCTGATCCGGCGTCTCAATGAGCTGCTGAATTGCTGTGAGAAGCTGAGATTTCAAACGCAGAATAAACGCCTCATCAAACACATTCTCATTATAGGCAAGCTTAATCAGCAGCTCATCCCCCGGGGAAGCCATCAGGTTGAGATCATAATTTGACTTCTCAAAAACATGTACGTCCTCCATATCAAAGCCGTTTTCACTGTTTTCTTCATTTTTCGCATCCTGAAGCGGATAATTCTCAAAGACAATGATGTGGTCAATCAGTTTTGGCTGATCGGCCTGGCTTTGGATGTCATAAAGCGGCACATATTGATGCGGCTCAGACTGAAGCGATTGCTCTTGAAGCTGCTTAAGCAAACCGTTAAATGTCATATCCTCAGACAGTTTCACACGTCGCGGAACAACGTTGATAAACAGCCCAACCATATGTTCAACGCCTCTGATTTCCGCGGGGCGACCGGAAACGACTGTTCCGAAGGTCAAATCGCCAGACTGCTGATAGCGGCTGATCAATACGCTCCAGGCTGCCTGCAGCGCCGTACTTAAAGTGGTATGCTGCGATTTTGCGAGCTCGGTAAAGGCCTTTGTTTCCGCCTCAGGCAGTGAGAATAGCAGCTCTTTCGGCTCGTAGCCGTCCTTCTGTTTCTTTCTTTGCTCTGCAAACGTCGTCTGTGCTTCAACATCCTCCAGGTACTCGCGCCAGTAACGCAGTGATGCTTGTTTATCCTGCTTTTCAAGCCACTTGATGTAGTCTTTATACGGTTTGACAGGCGGCAGGCTGTACGGCTTTTGTTCACGCAGGGCATTGTATACCGTAAACAGATCCTGCACGACGATGCCAAAGCACCATCCGTCCAAAATAATGTGATGGTAGCTCCACACCCATTCAAAGCTTTCTTCGGCTTTTTTGAAAATGGCTGCCCGCATGGGAATATCCCGCGTTAAATCAAAGCCCTTGATCTTATCCTGTTCTTTATATTCATTGATTTTGGCTGTTTGCTCGCTGCCCGTTACATGTGTCAGATCAATTTCTTCTATATGAAACTGCCGTTTTTTCAATACGACTTGGACAGGTCTTTTTACTTTTTCGTGAATGAACACGGTACGAAATACATCGTACCGGTCCATAATCACATTCATGCTCTCTTCAAGGCATTTGATATTCAAGCTGCCTTTTACTTTCATCGTGATTTGTTCAAGGTAAAAGCTCTGGCCGGGATTCAGGATGGTATGAAACAGCATCCCTTCCTGCATCGGCGATAGGTAATACATATCTTGAACCTGGTCCTTGCTAAATTGACTCATATGTCGCTCCCGCCTTCTGTAATTCCCTTGCGTTTTATTTTAAATTCTCCTCAAGCATGTCAAAGATATCGCCCATCTCGTCCATTCCAAGGTCTTCGGCACTAAAGTCGCTTGGGGTAAACTCCTTGTCCTCTTTTTCCGTGCAATGGCGGATCAGCATCAGGAGGTTTTCTTTAAACCGTTCCATTTGCTCCTCGATCGTAGCTCTTTCAAACTCCTTCTCATTGTAGGAGCAGGAAAGCACAAATCGGCCGTTTCTGATCATGCCGCTAAAGCTTAAAGCGTACAGTGCTTCTGATTCCTCGCTTACTTGGCGCCCCATATCGAAAGCGGATGGCTCAAAGAATTCGGTTTTTACCTCACTGTCGAATTGGCCCAAATAGTTGAAGCTGATCTCTGGCGTGAAGCCCTTTGTTTCCGTTTTTTCTGTGAAATAACGGAGAATGCCGTAGCCAACACCTTTGTCCGGAATGCGGCGCAGGTTTTCTTTGACTGACTTGATCACGGCTGAGGCATCTGCTTCAGACATGTCAAGCACAACAGGATATTGCGCTGTAAACCAGCCGACCGTTCTGGAGATATTGACATTCGGGATGATGTCCTCCCGTCCGTGTCCCTCAAGGTTTATGCCGATTTTGGCACCGTCTGTCCATTCCTTCATTGTCAAACCGAGTGCGCAGAGAAGAATATCGTTCATTTCAGTTCCGTATGGCTGATGGACATCCGTTAAGAGATGTTTGGTGTCTTCTTCCGTTAATTCATAGAGGACAGATGATGTATGTTTGACCATCCGCTGCACTGTTTCATAATCCTTCGGCACAGGAGAAACCTGTTCGGCATCAATTTGCGCCCAGTATTCAGCCTGCTGTAATAGATGTGCTGATTGGCTGAATTTCTCAAGTTCTTCCGCCCAGTCCTTAAAGGAGTTTGTTTTTTGCGGGAAGACCACGTTCTCTTCTTTCTCAGCCTGCATGTAGCCTGAAGCAAAATCTTCAAGCAAAATCCGCCAAGATACACCGTCGACCACGAGATGGTGTACTGCGATGAGCAGGTGATCCCCAGCTTCCGTACGGTATTGCTCCGCCTTCAGAAGCGGCCCGTTTTGCAGATCGAGACTGCTCTGCAGCCTGTTCGCGAGAATCCTGATCTGGCTTTTCAGCATGTCTTCATCGGAGCCGTACAGATCCACGATTTCGAAGCTGACCTTGCTCTCACCGATCGGTTTATACGCCTGAATGATGTCCCCGTTTTCCTCACGGTAAACCATGCGGAGTGCGTCATGATGCTCGATCAGCGCCTGCAACGTTCTCTCCACCCGTTCAGGATCAAAGCCCTTCTTGGCGTGAAGCATCACTGATTGGTTCCAATGGTGCTTATTCGCGAAGTTCTTTTCAAAGAACCAGCGCTGAATCGGCGTTAGGATGACTTCGCCCTCCACCGGGCCTTGGTCTGCCTGCTTGCCTTCGGCACGCTCCACGTATTGGGTCAGTTCTTCGATCGTCGGGTGCTGGAAGAGATCTTTCATCTCCAGCTTCCAGCCGTGCTGGTTCAAGCGGCTCGCCATTTGGATTCCTTTGATCGAATCTCCGCCAAGCGAGAAGAAATTGTCGCTGACACCGACCTCTGAAATGCCGAGCACGTCCTGCCAGATGCCGGCAAGCAGCTCTTCCATATCCGTTGCCGGCGCTTTGTATTCTCCGCTTCC